>JAPKBD010000094.1 GCA_028824965.1 Alphaproteobacteria bacterium
CTGCCGCAAATCTGTGACCCCCTGCAGGGTTTGCAGGTACCCAGGCAGGTCCGCAAACGCATGACTTATACCGGCTATCTACCCCGACACACACGAACCGAACCATCAACCCGTCCGTTACCCGCAATCGTTTCGGAACCTTATGTCCTGGTCACGACGGGCGGCGGGGGCGACGGTGAAGGGTTGATCGATTGGGTGTTGCGCGCCTACGAAGATGACAACCGCATGTTGTATCCGGCCCTGATCGTCCTCGGCCCATTTATGCAGCCGGAAACCCAGGCCGAATTCATTGACCGGGCCAACCAGCTGGACCGGGTGCAGGCCATCACTTTTGATGCCAACCTGGAAGAGCTGGAAGACAACGCCGTCGGCGTCGTCGCCATGGGCGGCTATAATACATTCTGCGAGATCTTAAGCTTTAACAAACGTGCCCTGATCATTCCCCGCACCCGGCCCCGGATGGAGCAGTTCATCCGCGCCAGCCGGGCCCAGGAATTGGGCCTGGTCAGGATGTTGGAGGATGACGGCAAACGGGATGCCGAAGTCATGGGCAAGGCCCTGCGAGAGCTGCCCTATCAAAACCGACCCCGGGACATCATTGTGCCCGGCCTGTTGGAGGGCCTGGACAACGTCAGCCGCCTGGTGGCACCGTGGTTGTTGGAACCCAGCATCACGGACACACCGGAAATCCCGGACGCAAATGCAAAGCCGAAGAAATCTGCGGCTGCGGTCAAACGGACCAAGGCATCGTCAGGCGATTAGACGCCAAAGATTTAAGCAATTGAACCAAGCACTTAAGTCGCCGGTCGCCTTTATACTGAAAGGCTATCCCCGACTGTCGGAGACCTTCATCGCCCAGGAGATTGAGGCGTTGGAACGGCGTGGCCTGGATATCCGCATCATTTCCCTGCGTCACCCGACCGACCGGACATCCCATCCGGTGCATGGCCGCATCAAGGCGAGCATCAACTATCTGCCGGAATATCTGTATCTCGAACCCCTGCGGGTCTGGCGTGCCTGGAGAATTGCCCGGCGGTTGCCCGGATATGCCGCAGCGCGGCGTCTGTGGTTGGGGGATTTATGGCGGGACCGCACGCCGAACCGGGTGCGCCGGTTTGGCCAGGCCCTGGTGCTGGCCGCTGAATTGGGCAACGAGGTTCAGCATCTGCATGCACATTTTTTGCACACCCCCGCCTCCGTCACCCGCTATGCCGCCCATATCACTGCCAGGGGGTGGAGCTGTTCGGCCCATGCCAAGGATATCTGGACCAGCCCGGCGTGGGAGAAGCGGGAGAAATTGGCGGATCTGGATTGGCTGGTGACCTGTAGTCAGGCCGCCCACGATGATCTGGCCGCCCTGGCACCGGGCCACAATCAAAACGAGACGGTATCCCTGGTCTATCATGGCTTGGATCTGGATCAATTTGCCAATAGGGCAGAGCCGCCATCAAAACGTGACGGCAGCGACCCGGATCAGCCCGTGCGTATACTGTCCGTCGGTCGCGCCGTGGCCAAAAAAGGCTATGACGATCTGATCGCCGCCCTGGCCAACCTGCCATCGTCGCTGCATTGGCGCCTGGTCCATATTGGTGGCGGCACATTATCGGAAAGTCTGCAGCAACACGCAGATCAGGCAGGTATTGGCGATTGGGTGGAATGGCGCGGCGCGCAAAGCCAGGAAGCGGTCCTGGCGGCCTACGGGGCGGCAGATTTTTTCGTTCTGGCCAGCCGCATTGCCGCGGATGGCGACCGGGATGGTCTGCCAAACGTCTTGATGGAGGCGCAAAGCCAGGGCCTTGCCTGCCTGGCCACCGCTGTATCCGCCATCCCGGAGTTGATCACGAATGGTGAAACAGGCGTGTTGGTCGAAGCCGAAAACCGCGCCGCCCTTAGCAACGCCTTGGCCGATATGATCGTGAAGCCAGCGCAACGGCAACGGCTGGGAGCGGCTGGTGAGGCGCGGCTGCGTACGCATTTTTCCCACAATTACTGGATCGACCGCCTGGGCGTTAAGTTTGGCTTGCCGCCTGTGGATGGCGAAGGCTACGTGGATGGCAAAAGCGGCGATGCTGTCAACGCGTCCGGGAACGCCGGATGATGGCCCGGCGCACAAAACGGCACATTGCATTTTACGCGCCTTTAAAGGCACCCAGCCATCCCATCCCATCTGGCGATCGGCGCATGGGGCGGTTATTGATCCAGGCGTTTGAGGCAGGGGGTGCCAGGGTGGAGGTCGCCTCCGACTTTCGCGCCTATGACGGCAAAGGCGACCCTGCCCGGCAAATGGAATTGCGCAACGAGGGCACGGCCCTGGCAGACGGCCTGATCAAACATTACCGCGCCCAAGGGGCGGCGGATCGCCCGACAGTCTGGTTCACTTATCACCTTTATCACAAGGCACCGGATTGGCTGGGCCCGAAAGTCGCCCAGGCCCTGGACATTCCCTATCTGATAGCCGAACCGTCTTATGCACCAAAACGGGCCGGCGGGTGTTGGGATTTAGGTCATAATGCAGCGGCCGAGGCCATTGCTGCGGCTGATTGGGTTTTTTGCCTGACCCAGCTGGACATGGCCTGTGTTCGTCCGCTTATAACAACAGGCCATCATTTGGAGTTTTTGCCGCCATTTTTGGATTCCCAGGCATTTTCAGAGGCAGCGGCAAACCGGGATGAAATCGCCCGGCGCTTTGGCGCAGGCCCCGACAAACCCCTGGACCCTGAAAAACCCTGGCTGTTGGCCGTGGCGATGATGCGGCCCGGTGACAAACTGGATTCTTTTGAACGCCTCGGCGCTGGATTGGATCATTTGCAACGTAGAGGCCTGAAGGACTGGCAGTTGATCGTGGTCGGTGATGGTCCCGCACGTCGCGATGTCGAGGCAGTTTTGGCGCCCATTGCCGATAACGTGATCATGACCGGGGAATTGCCGCCGAAAGAATTGCCCGCAATCTATGCATCGTGTGATCTGTATATATGGCCGGGCGTGGGCGAAGCCTATGGCATGGCCTATCTCGAAGCCCAGGCTGCCGGCCTGCCCGTAATCGCCGGCAACGAACGAGGGGTGCCGGATGTGGTCATGGCGGACGAGACCGGCCTGTTGACGACGCCGGGGGCAGATGATGAATTTTCAAATGCCGTTGCCCGACTGCTGGAAGATGGGCCACGGCGGCATAAGTTATCAAATAACGCCCGGGCCTTTGTTGCCAAGCAGCGAACAGTGGCGGCAGCAGCCCAGATGTTAAGCTCCGCGATGGAGGCGTTGCAAGCATGACCGCGCAACCATGACTGCACTATTGGGTATGATCCGCCACGGCCGCACGGCCTGGAACGGCGATGGCCGCATGACCGGCCGGACGGACATTTCCCTGACGGAAGAGGGCCGCGCAGCATTGATCGGCTATGCCCCACCCACAGAATTGAATGGTGCCCAATGGCATGTCAGCCCCCTGGTCCGAGCCCGACAAACAGCCGAAATTTTGAGCGCCGGTGGAGAGCCATATCCAGGTTCAAATGCTGTGAAACTCGACATCGAACCACGCCTGATCGAGATGGATTTCGGCGATTACGAAGGCCGCACATTGGCGGAACTGCGCAATGACCCCGATGCCCATATGGCCGAAAACGAAGATCGCGGCCTGGATTTCTTGCCCCCCAATGGGGAAAGCCCCCGCATGGTGTTTACCCGCCTGCAGCCTTTTTTGACGGAGTTGGGTACGGCCGGGGGACGGCATATCGGGGTGGCCCACAAATCGGTTATTCGGGCGATATTTGCCAATGCCTACAGCTGGAACATGATGGGCCGCCCGCCGGTGAAGCTGAAGTGGGACCAGGCACATTTGTTCCAGGTGGACGATCAGGGTGGCATTCAACCCCTGCAAATGAATGTGCCCCTCATCAAGAAGGTGATGGCGACCCCATGAGTAAGATGAGCACAAAAAATATAATTAGCGAGCCAAAACGCGTCTTATTCTATGTCCAGCATCTATTGGGTATTGGGCATCAGCGCCGTGGCGCGACGTTGACCCGGGCCATGCAGGATGCCGGGTTGGAGGTCACCTATGTCTCGGGCGGACATACCATTCCGAACCTGGATCTGGGTGGCGCTGAATTGGTGCAACTGCCGCCCGTACGGGCCGTGGACCTGTATTTCAAAAAACTGGTCGATGAAAATGACCAGCCCATTGATGACGCCTGGCGGGCGCGTCGCCGGGATGCGTTGTTGGCGACGCGGGAAACCTGCCAGCCGCATGTAATTTTGTTGGAGCTATATCCATTTGGCCGGCGGCAAATGCGGTTTGAATTGCTGCCCCTTTTGGATGCCGCGCAGGCAGCGCCCGTGCGCCCCATCATCGCCTGCTCTGTTCGCGATATTCTGGTTGCCCCGCCAAAGCCGGAACGTCTGATCGAGATGTTGGGGCGGGTGGAGACCTACTTCGATCATGTGTTGGTGCATGGGGACCCGGATCTGATCCCCTTTGATAAAACCTTTCCCCACGCGAGCCAGATTGCCGACAAATTGCACTACACGGGATATGTGGTGGATCGCACGGGCCAACGGGGGGGGCCGGGTAGCCCTGGTTGGGATGAGGTCCTGGTCTCTGCGGGTGGCGGTGCGGTTGGTGATACTTTGCTGCGTGCGGCAATTGCGGCCCGGACCAATAGTGCCTTGGCCGACAAACGCTGGCGGGTGCTGGTCGGTGTAAAAGTGCCGGAGGCGGATTTTCTGGCACTGTCCGAATTTGCCGCAGAGCAAGCCGGTGGGCAGGCCGGTGATGATGCCGGAAATGGCATTGTTGTGGAGCGGGCCCGGGGCGATTTCCCCACATTGTTGATGAACTGCGTCTTGTCCATCAGCCAGGGCGGCTACAACACCTTGATGGAATGTATGTACGCCGGTTGCCGCAGTATCATTGTGCCCTACGCAGGCGGACTGGAAACAGAACAGACATTACGGGCCGAATTGCTGGCCGAGCGGGGCATTATCACTGTGTTGGATGAGGCGACACTGTCGCCTGAAGCAATCAGCGCCGGGATTGATCAGGCCCTTTCCCTCCCGCCGGCAGCTGCCGCAGGCGTGCGCATGAACGGCGCATCAGACGGTGCCCGGCAAATCGCCACATGGGCAGATGGTGTGGCGACAAGTGTGTCGGAAGATGCGGCGACAGGCATGGCAGATGGGCCGGGGGCCTAAATGAGCACCTGGGCGGATCTGGCGACGGAACTGGCCCAATGGTCCGGGCAGGGACGGCACGCGGGGTTATGGTGGCGCGATGATGATGCGGTTACCTCCGGGCCGAAGTTGCGCCAACTGACCATCTTATCCAAATCCCACCACGTGCCCCTGGCGATGGCGGTTATACCCGGCCTGGCCGAGGATGCCCTTGGCGAGGCTGTATCGGACCTACCCGGCGTAAGCTTTCTGGTCCACGGCCTGAAACACCAAAACCACGCGCCCGAAGGACAAAAAAAGGCGGAGTTTGGCGACCATCGCCCCATTCCCGAAATGCTTGAAGATGCGACGCGTGCCTGGGAGGCCCTATCAAGCCGCTTTCCCAAGCTCGCCCAACCTGTTTTCGTGCCGCCCTGGAACCGAATTGATGATGCTTTAGCGAGGCAGTTGCACGGCGCGGGTTTTCAAGGTCTGTCGCGGTTTGGTGCCGGTGATGTCAGTTTGGGCCCGCTGGCGGAAAAAAACTGTCATCTGGATCTGATTAACTGGCGGGGTGATCGTGGCTTTATCGGGCAGGAATTGGCCCTGGAAAGCCTAATATCCCATTTACAGGCAAGACGCGCAGGTCCTGTTAACGAAGACGAAAGCAGCGGTGTATTAAGTCATCATGACGTCATGGGTCCAGATTCATGGGGTTTTTTAGCAGAATTGTTCGCGCGCACCCAAGAAAGTGACGCAGCGCACTGGTTAACCATAGATGAAGTCTTTAGGCTGCCATGATGTCCGTCCCGGAAAAATATCGCTATCCGCAGAAGGCCCTGGTGGCCGACTATCTGCGTGCAAGTATAGGCGTTTTTCTGCCCGTAGCGCTGATGTTGTTTACGGACCTGTTACCTCTTGTGTTTTATATTATGGCTGCTTTGGTCGTTTTGTTCGGATTTTATGGTTTACGGACCATATGGCGGCAAGGCACCGTATTGGTCGTCGATGATGACGGCGTGCGCCAGGAGGGACCGTTGGGGGGATTGTTGGACCGCAGAATAGGCTGGTCGGAAATGTGTGATTTCCGCCTGCGCTATTATTCCACCCGCCGTGACGGCAGTGATGGGTGGATGAACCTGGTCCTGCGGGGGCCAAAACGCAGCCCATACCGATTTGGGGCGGCCGGCGGCGGGCGGATACGACTGGATTCCAACCTACCCGGCTTTGACGACGTCGTGGCACGGACCCACGCGGCAGCCGTTACCCATGGCCTGGAAATTGATCGCACATCGGCGACTAACCTGGCGTCCCTAGGGTTCGGGACGGACGAAGAACGGGCAGCAGCAGCAGTACCTTCAACACCTTTGGACACACATTACCGACCATGACAAATGTTTTGCGTGTGCGTAATTTGGCCGTTGAATTTCAGGCCGCCGAGGGTCTGATCAAGGCCGTGGATGGGGTGTCGTTTACAGTGCCCCAAGGCAAAACCGTCGCGTTGGTAGGTGAGTCTGGTTCCGGCAAAAGCGTGGTCAGCCAGACCATCATGCGGATCCTGCCCACATCCGCCAAAATTTCCTCCGGAGAGGTTTTGTTTCTGGACCCGGATAAACCCGGATCTTTCATTGATCTGACGAAACTGCAGGCGGATTCAAAGGAAATGCGCGCTGTTCGCGGCGGGCGCATTTCGATTATTTTTCAAGAGCCCATGACCTCGTTATCGCCGCTCCACACCATCGGCAACCAAATTTCAGAAGCTTTATTGCTGCATCGGAGTGCTTCGAAGAAGCTGGCCATAGAGATGACGGCGGAAATGCTACGCATGGTCGGGTTTCCTGACCCGGAACACGCTGTTCATAAATACCCGTTCGAGCTATCCGGCGGCCTGCGCCAGCGCGCGATGATCGCCATGGCACTGGTCTGCCGTCCGGCTTTGTTGATTGCGGACGAGCCGACAACCGCCCTGGACGTAACCATTCAGGCACAGATCCTGAAATTGATCTCTGATTTGCAGTCAGAACTGAATATGGCTGTGTTGATGATCACCCATGATCTGGGCGTGGTTGCCAATGTCGCAGATGAAGTTGTGGTGATGTACCACGGCAAGGTCATGGAACGCGGCCCGGTCGAAGATATCTACAAAAACCCCGAACACCCTTATCTAAAGGCCCTGATGCTGGCCGTACCGCGCTTTGGCATGAAGCCGGGCGAGAGGTTGGTGCCGTTGCGGGAAATCAATGCAGAGGCCGGCGTTTTGTTGCGCCAAAAAGAACCCTGGCCCGAGGCCGCCCGCGCAGCTGGTCCCTTGCTGGACGTCAGCCATCTTTCCAAGGCCTTTCAAACCCGCAAGCGCAAGATGTTCGGCGGCAAGCCGGGCGGATCAGTGTTGGCAGTGGATGATATTTCCTTCCATGTGAACCCCGGCGAATGCGTCGGGTTGGTTGGGGAAAGCGGTTGCGGCAAGACCACCACATCGAAAATGATCATGCGCGCCCTGACACCGGATTCAGGAACCCTGTCGTTTAATGATCATGGCAAAATTGTCGATGTCTTAAGTCTGAAAGACGAAGAATTATTTGCCTTCCGGCGCAAAGTACAATTCATCTTCCAGGATCCGTTCTCGTCCCTGAACCCGCGCATGACCGTGTTCGATATCATATCCGAACCTTTAAACATTCATAATGTGGGTGATGCCGAAGAACGCGCCGCACGGGTGAAAGAGTTAATGATGCTTGTGGGCCTGGATGTGCGCTTTTTGCGCCGCTATCCCCACAGCTTCTCAGGTGGGCAGCGCCAACGTATCGGCATTGCCCGAGCCCTGGCCTTGCAACCGGATCTGCTGATTTGCGATGAGCCTGTCTCAGCCTTGGATGTCTCTGTCCAGGCCCAGGTTCTGAACCTGATGAAGGACCTGCAAGAGGAATTGGGCCTGACCTATTTGTTTATTTCCCACAATCTGGCTGTGGTCGACTATGTCGCTGATCGCATTGCAGTGATGTGCGCCGGCCGTATTGTTGAAACTGCGCCGCGGGAAACCCTGTTCGCAAATCCCCTGCATCCCTATACCCAGGCCCTGTTGGCCGCTGTGCCCAAGGCGGACCCCGGCGCCAAGCTGGACCTGACTGCGTTGATGGAGGGCAAAGCGTCGGAACCCAGCGCCTGGCCCGCACCCTTTACCCTGGACGATCATATAGTGGCCGATATGATCGATGCAGGCGGCGGCCATTTGGTGCGCGCCGCTGTGGGCACACAATTACCACGGGAGCTGTAGCTGTAGCTGTAATGCGTAAGACATGTCATGGCGTCATTGCCGCAGTTGTTAAGGAGGGCCTGAAAAAGGCTTTTCTGGGAAGCGCCCTGTTTCTGGGGGCCTCTGCTGCAAATACAGTCGCTGCCATGGATTACGTGGAAACGCCTTTCTTTGCCGACCAGGTAAAGGCCGGAACGTTGCCCCCCATCATCGACCGCCTGCCAAAAACCCCGTCAGTGGCGCAGTTCACAGGCAAACAAACCATGGGCAAAATGGGCGGGGAACTGCGCACCCTGATCGGTCGCGCCAAGGATGTGCGCCTGATGGTGGTCTACGGCTATGCCCGGCTGGTCGGTTATGATGAAAAATTTGGCATCGTGCCCGACATTCTGAAATCGGTTGATGTCAAGGGAGGCCGCCAGTTCACCCTTAACTTGCGCGCCGGCCATAAATGGTCCGACGGTCACCCCTTCACAGCAGAGGATTTCCGCTATTGGTGGGAGGACGTGGCCAACAACCCGAAAATCTCCCCCGCTGGACCACCGCGCCTGATGCTGTCTGATGGCTATCCCCCGGTTTTCGAAGTGCTGAATGCGACCACCGTGCGCTTCACCTGGCCTAAGGCAAATCCGTTTTTCCTGCCCCGTCTGGCCGGTGCCTCGCCCCTATTTATTTATCGCCCCGCCCATTATCTAAAACAGTTCCACGGCAAATACGCTCAGGAAGCGACGCTGAAGAAGTTGTTAAAGAAAAAGCGCACACGCAGCTGGGCCTCGTTGCATAACCGTTATGACAACATGTACCGCTTTGACAATCCCAAGCAGCCGACCCTGCAGCCCTGGGTCAACAGGACACGTCCGCCCGCAACGCGCTTTATCTCCGTGCGCAACCCCTACTATCATCGGGTCGATCCAAAGGGCCGGCAGCTGCCCTATATCGACAAATTCATCATGATCGTGTCTGATGGCAAACTAATCGCGGCAAAAGCCGGTACGGGGGAAGTGGATTTACAAGCCCGCAGCCTGTCGTTCAGCAATCTGACTTTTCTGCGGGAGAACGAAATAGCGGGCAAATTCAATACCTATCTGTGGCGCATTGCCAAGGGTGCCCATGTCGCCCTGTTTCCAAATTTGAACGTGGCTGACCCGGTTTGGCGGACGTTGATGCGGGATGTCCGGTTCCGTCGTGCGTTGAGCCTGGCCGTGGACCGGGAGGCCGTCAACGAATCCCTGTTCTTTGGCCTGGCGTTGGAAGGCAACAACACCATGCAGCCCAACAGCCCCCTATACAAAGAAGACTACCAAAAACAATGGGCCGAGTATGACCCGGATCTGGCGGGGGAGCTGTTGGACGAAATTGGCCTGACCGAATACAACGACGACGACATCCGCCTGTTGCCCGATGGTCGCCCGGCGGAGATTATAATCGAGACGGCGGGCGAGGATACGGAACAAACGGATGTTCTGGAACTGGTCGCGGAAAGCTGGGCCGAAGTTGGCATCAAGTTATATATCAAGCCGTCCCAGCGGGAAGTTTTTCGCAACCGCATCTTTTCGGGCCAGGCCCAGATGTCGATCTGGGGTGGTTTGGAAAATGGCGTTGCCACCTTCCAGACCTCTCCGGAGGAGCTGGCACCAACATCCCAGCAGCAATTGATGTGGCCGAAATGGGGCCAGTATTTTGATACCTCAGGCAAATCGGGTGAGGCACCGGATCTGCCTGAGGCCCAGGAGCTGGCGGCCCTGGCAACCGAATGGAAGAGCGTGACGGATGAAACCCGGCGCACGGCAATTTGGCACCGCATGTTGTCAATCCATGCGGATCAAATATATAGCATAGGTGTGATATCCGGTGTGCAGCAGCCGGTCGTGGTCAAACACGGCCTAAAGAATGTGCCCAAGGAAGGCATCTATAACTGGGATCCGGGTGCACATTTCGGTATCTATCACCCTGATACCTTCTGGTTCGACAGATAGCGGCGCGGCGAGGGGCCTAGAGGCATGTTTACCTATTTCGCACACCGGGTTTTGGTGATGATCCCGACTTTGCTGGTCATCTCAGTCATCACCTTTATCATAATCCAATTGCCCCCCGGCGATTATTTATCCAACCAAATGGCGGAGATGATCGCTTCTGGTGATCGGGCAGCTATGGAGAAATTAGCCTTTTTGCGTCAGGAATTCGGCCTGGATAAGCCGATGCTGGAACAATATGCCGTTTGGCTGGGCATCTGGCCCGGCAACAATGGGTTTTCCGGCATTCTGCAGGGGGATCTGGGTTGGTCATTTGAATATAATCTGCCCGTGGATGAAGTAGTTGGTGACCGCTTGTTCCTTAGCCTGCTTTTGAACTTCACCACTATGTTGTTCGTCTATGCGGTATCCTTCCCCATCGGGGTTTACACGGCGGTGCGGCAATACAGTGTCGGCGACCATGTCATGACCTTTATCGGCTATATCGGGCTGGCGACGCCGAACTTCCTGTTGGCGTTGATCTTGTTGTTCCTGGCGAAAAAGCATTTTGGTGTCTCCATCGGCGGCTTGATGGACGAACAGTTCATTGGCCAGGATATGTCGTGGGGCAAATTCCTCTCCGTCTGCGAACATATGGTGGTGCCTGTCATCGTCATCGGAACCTCCGGCACCGCCGGGATGATACGTCGCCTGCGCGCCAATCTGCTGGATGAGCTGCAAAAGCAGTATGTCACCACGGCCCGGGCCAAGGGCTTGAAAAACCGCAAACTGTTGTTGAAATATCCCCTGCGCATGGCTCTCAATCCATTTGTCGCGGACATTGGCAATTTGCTGCCACAGATGATTTCCGGTTCCGCCATCGTTGCCGTGGTGATGAGCCTGCCAACGTCAGGCCCCATGCTGGTTAGCGCCTTGCAAAGCCAGGATCAGTATCTGGCCGGTTCGTTCCTGTTGTTCCTGGCCGCCTTGACTGTTGTGGGCATGTTCGTCTCGGATATGGCCCTGGCCGCCCTTGATCCGCGCATCCGCCTCGGTTCGGAGGCCTCAAAATGAGCGATAGTACAAATTCTGGCACCGGATCTGGCACCGGATCTGGCTCTGGCGCGGGCACTGAAAACGCGGACGGAAACGAAGATCAGGATCGCCATTGGGTCTCGGACGCGCCATTTAATCCACACACCATTGAACGTCTGACGAAGGAGCAGGAACGCTTCTTCATGGCCTCCCAGTGGACTTTGATGTGGTGGAAATTGCGCCGACATCCCCTGGCCGTGATCTCAATGGTCTTTTTGCTGGTCGTCTATATCTCCATCCTGATGGTGGAGTGGGTGGCCCCTTATCCCCTGGCAAAACGTAACACGAAGTTCATTTATGCACCGCCGCAAATGGTTCACTTGATCCATGACGGCAGTTTTGTCGGGCCCTTTGTCTATGGCTACAAGGTGACCCGGGACATCAAGCGGATGAAACGCATCTATACGATAGATGAAACCCAGGTCCAGCCGATCCGCTTTTTCTGTCAGGGTGCGGGCTATAAATTCTGGGGCATGTGGCGGATGAAATTCCATTTCTTCTGCCCCTCCAAGGAAAAGGTGGGTAAGCGCACCGTGCGCGGTACCTTGTTCTTGTTCGGGACGGACCGGTTGGGACGGGATTTATTCTCGCGCATTGTCTACGGCTCCCGCATATCGTTGACCGTTGGCTTGATCGGCATCACCGTCAGTTTTGCCATTGGCTTGACCTTGGGTGGATTGGCCGGTTTTTACGGTGGCTGGGTGGATAATGTGGTCCAGCGCCTGATAGAGATGCTGCGATCATTTCCGGAACTGCCCCTGTGGATGGCGCTTTCGGCTGCCCTGCCTGTTACGTGGAGCCCGATTGGGGTGTTTTTCGGTATCACCATAATCCTGGCTCTATTAGATTGGCCCGGTTTGGCCCGCGCGGTCAGATCGAAGTTATTGGCCTTGCGCGAAGAAGACTTCGCCACCGCCGCCACTTTAATGGGGGCAACACCGGGGCGGGTCATAGCGCGGCATTTACTGCCCAATTTTATGAGCCATCTGATCGCCTCCCTGACCCTCTCCATCCCCTCCATGATCCTGGCGGAAACAGCCCTGTCGTTCCTAGGCCTTGGTCTGCGCCCACCGATCACGTCGTGGGGTGTGTTGTTGAACGAAGCGCAAAATATCAATGCAGTCGCCACCTATCCCTGGCTGATCTTTCCCATGTTGCCGGTGGTCCTGATCGTCCTGGCCTTCAACTTCTTTGGCGACGGCCTTCGTGATGCGGCGGATCCGTATAAGTAGGCGCTGGTTGAGGGATACCACGGTGTAGCCGAAGAACATCACTTTCCCGACCGATGCCAAGCCGCTGTTGGTGGCGATCCAACAACTGGGCAAGCTGGCCAAGGAACACGATATGTCCCTGCGCCAATCCTATGCCCGAGTGGCAAAGACCGCCGCTATGATTGTTGGGCGCTACGCCCATGCGAAACAGTTCAAACGTATGAACCGCGAGATCAAATTCCTGCGCACCCGTCTGGGTCGCGAGATGAGGGATATTGGGCGCAATATCAAAGTTGACGAAACTCTGGGCCCTATCTTCGCGGTCTCTCTGCTCAAGGCCAGCCAGATCCGGGGCTAGAAGCAATGGCAACCCGGATCTGCGATGTTTATGCCTCGTGGCAGAAAGGCGCGGTAGAGAACATGAATAGTCGGCTGCGCCGCGATCTGCCGCGAAAACGAGACATTGATAAAATGAGCGATGAAGAACTACAGGACATCTTGCTGAGCCACAACCTAACCCCGAGAAAGTGCCTCGGG
>JAPKBD010000436.1 GCA_028824965.1 Alphaproteobacteria bacterium
GGCCGATCCCAATCTGGTCGCACGGTTGGGGCGGGCCCAGGCGGCCGGGTTGCTGCGCGGCGGTGTTCTGCCGGTGATGAAGCATATGCCGGGCCACGGCCGGGCCACGGTGGATAGTCATTTGGAATTACCTGTTGTCCCTGCAGATCGTGATGCACTGTCGAAACACGATTTCATACCTTTTAAGACCTTGTCGGACCTACCTATGGGGATGACCGCCCATGTGCTTTACCCGGACCTGGACCCCAGCCATCCGGCAACATTATCCAAGACCATAATCGGATCGGTCATTCGGGGTGAGATAGGCTTTGACGGTTTGTTGTTCAGCGATGATTTATCCATGCAGGCCCTGGGCGGCAGCCTGGGCCAACGGGCGGAGGCTGCAATTGCTGCTGGCTGTGATGTGGCGCTGCATTGCAATGGTAAGGCCCCGGAAATGCAGGAAATTGCATCGGTGTGCAAGCCATTATCGATGAGTGCACAGCGGCGATGGCAGGACGCTTTGGCGCACCGGGAAGATCTGCGTGAGGATCTGAGGGCGGATCGGCGGGATGGGAATGCAACGTCTTACAAGGACTTATTGGCGCAATTTACGGCTCAATTGAACAGCCTTTGAATTATGTCTATTTAGGGGTGTTGGGCAAGTTACCCACAAGATATTGCTTTTTCGGGCTGTTTATCGATTTTGTCGAACGGCAAGATCAGGTATAGTCCAGCCATGAGCCAGAGCGATAATCCAAACCCGGAACCGACAGCCAAGGAAGCGTCAGATACCTCTGACACGGCTACGTCCAGTACGGAGCCGTTTGAAGGGCCGCCGCCGAACCCCGGGCTCAACTCTGGACTAGTGGCGGAGGGAGACGACAGCAAATTTCAGGTGGCGTTGGATGGTTATGAAGGGCCATTGGATGTCCTGCTGACCATGTCACGGCAGCAAAAACTGGACCTGACCCATATTTCGATCCTGGATCTGGCGGAACAATATTTGGCCTTTATCGGCGAGGCCCGACGCCTGCGGTTGGAAGTCGCGGCGGACTATCTGGTGATGGCTGCCTGGCTGGCCTATCTAAAATCCCGCCTGCTGTTACCAGCCCAACCGGGCGATTCGGAACCTACCGGTGAGGAATTGGCCGCCCGCCTGCAACATCAATTGCAACGGCTTGAAGCCATGCGTGAGGCGGCGGACACCTTGATGCAGCGGGAACGACTGGGCGTAGATATTTTCCCCCGCGGTGCACCCGAAGGCGTCACGGTGATCCGAAAATCCTGCTATGATTGCTCTGTCTATGAGCTGTTGATGGCATATGTGGGGCAGGTTGACCGCTCTGTTGTGACATCCATAACGCCCCGTCCGCCGGCAATTATGTCTGTGGAGGAGGCTCTTCGCCGGCTGTCCCTTTTCCTGGGGCAAATGCCGGACTGGGCCAGCCTGGAAGCCTTCCTGCCTGCGGAATTGAAGGTCGGCATGGAAATGCGATCCGCCCTGGCATCTACCTTTTCCGCGACGCTGGAGCTGGCGAAGCAAGGTCGGTTGCACCTGCGTCAGGGACAGACTTTTGGGCCAATTTATATTAAGGAGGCCGACGGCCAATGATCGCCGACAACCCGCCTGAAGACACCGTAACCGACGACACTGTATCCGGCGTCACCGTATCCAACGACGCTGCGCCTGAAGATGATGCGCCTGAAAACGACATATCCGAAGATGACACGGCTGAAGATATTGTCGCCGAGGATAGTGGCCCAGAGGATAACGCAGACGGCAGTGCAGACGACGACGCCGAAGATGACGCTTCAGATGATGCCGGGGATGGGGTCGTCGATGAATATGAAGCCAATCATCTTCGTATGGTAGAGGCCTTGCTGTTTGCAGCGACCGAGCCCTTGGATGAGAGGTCCATGTCCGCACGCCTGCCTGAGGGCGCGGATGTACCGGAATTGTTGAGCCAGTTGACGGAACATTACGCCAGCCGGGGTGTTAACCTGATACGGGTCGCCGGGAAATGGGCCATGCGCACGGCACCGGATTTGCATTTTCTGCTACAGGAACACCGCCAACAGACCCGCAAACTCTCCCGCGCCGGGCTTGAGACCTTGGCTATTACTGCCTACCACCAGCCTGTCACACGGGCGGAGATTGAAGACGTGCGTGGCGTCTCCCTCTCCAAAGGCACGTTGGATCTGTTGATGGAGCTGGGTTGGGTCCGTATTCGCGGGCGTCGACGTACACCTGGCCGGCCCGTAACCTATGGTACGACCGATGGCTTTTTGGAGCATTTCGGGTTCCAGTCTGTAAAGGACCTGCCTGGACTTGATGAACTGAAGGCTTCTGGTTTGCTGGAGGGGCAGGCGCGTACGGATCTGTTGCCGCTATCCCATCGCGAACCCGAAGACCCCTTGGCAGAGGGCGATGACGGCAGCCTGGCAACCCTACCTGAAGACGATGAAGACAGTGATCAAGAGACCGAAGCAGCACCAACGGCAGAAATCATCGAAATGCCAAGTTGACCCGTTAATGGATCGAGTTGACTAAGATGACTGGGGTTTTTGGCTAATATCATAGTATATATTCTGGACAAATTGCCGTGTCGCCACCATATGCAGGTTACATTGCGTCGGCG
>JAPKBD010000095.1 GCA_028824965.1 Alphaproteobacteria bacterium
CTTTGAAGCCTATGCGGGACAGATCGCTGATTTGTTCGACCCCGCATCCCAAGTGTTGGAAGATTTGCTGCATGGTTTGTTCCAGATCGCCAAAGCGGACCAGGTGATCCACCCGACGGAGCTGGAATTCCTTGGCAAGGTGGCGGAAATCTTTGGCTTTGATCAAGCCGGGTTTGCGCGCATTCGGGCCTATCACATGGGCCCTGACCTGGCTGACCCCTACACAATTCTGGGCATTGAAGCGGACGCGGACGACGCGACCATCAAACAAACCTGGCGCGCGCTGATCCAGGAAAACCATCCCGACCGTGCCGTCGCGCGCGGCCTACCCCAGGAATTTATTGACCTCGCAACGGAAAAACTGGCCACGATCAACGACGCTTACGACCGTATCTGCCGCCAGCGTGGCATAACGTAATCATTTTTAGAGGCGTACGATATGAAGATCGAAATCGAATATTGCATGATGTGAAACTACGAGCCGAATGCCCTCCGTGCGAGGGCCCGCCTGCAGGACAAATTTAATGCAGATGTCATCCTAACCGCATCAGGCGGCGGGACCTTTGAAATTACCGTAGATGGCAACCTGGCCTATTCAAAAAAGGCCACGCACCGTTTCCCGACTGACGATGAATTAGACGCTCTCGGTTAGGAAACAACCTTGCGCAAGGCGTCTGCGGCCTCTTCCAATTGTCCGGCATTGATATCCAGGTGAGTGACCGCGCGCATGCGGTAGGGGCCCATGGCACCGATACGCACGTCATGGGCCAATAATTTTTCGGCTACGGCTGCGGCATCCATGCCGGATTCAGCGACATCGAAGAACACCAAATTAGTCTCGCATCGATCAAAAATCAATTTGATACCGGGAATTTGTGCGATGGCACGGCTGAACGCCCGCGCGTTCTCGTGATCCTCCGCCAGGCG
The DNA here is from genome assembly GCA_028824965.1 of Alphaproteobacteria bacterium. Classification (GTDB taxonomy): domain Bacteria; phylum Pseudomonadota; class Alphaproteobacteria. Next base: position 928 of record JAPKBD010000095.1, read on the forward strand.
CTCTACATTATTCTCTAGCGCATAGACACCGGCGGCGGCAACAATGCCGGCCTGACGCATGGCCCCACCCATTTGCTGTTTGAAGCGCCAGGCTTGTTCAATGAAATCCGCACTGCCAGCCAACACGCCGCCGATAGGGCAGCCGAGGCCTTTGGATAGGTCCAGCCACAGGCTATCGAAATGACGGCCGTATTCCTGGGCCGATGTGCCGCTTTCCACCACCGCATTCATCAACCGCGCACCATCCATGTGATTGGCCATGCCGTGTTCCCGGGCCACAGCCGTGACGGCGGCAATGTCTTCAATGGGCCAAATGGCGCCGCCACCGGCGTTTGTGGTGTTCTCAATCGACAGCACCCGGCTGCGGGGGACATGGCGGCGGGGCGGGCGAATGGCCTCACGCACCTGATCGGCGGTGAAAATACCTAGTTCGGTGTGCAAGGCGCGGGTTTGCGCCAGGGCCATTGCAGGCGGGCCGCCGGCCTCTGCATTAATGGGATGGGCCGTGTAATCCAGAATAATCTCATCGCCCGGCTGGCAATGCACACGAAAGGCGATCTGGTTGCACATGGTCCCCGACGGCAGAAACACCGCTGCCTCCTGCCCCAGCAAATCTGCCGTCATGGCGCATAGTTTGTTGACAGTGGGGTCTTCAAAATTCTGTTCATCGCCGACTTCAGCCATCGCAATGGCCTGACGCATCCCCGGAGAGGGCTTTGTGTGGGTATCGCTGTAAAGGTCAATGCGCGGTGCGGTCATGTTTGTTGCCTTCTGCTAATCGGTTGGTCTGCGATGAACAAACCAATTGGTTACCAACGTTGTCGTAACCTCATCATATTGGTTTCGCATCTCGTTACTGAACTGAATAAAGCCAAGATTTGGCCGGCTTTTCAAGGCGCGCGCTGCGGTCACCTCCGAACGCACGCTTAAAACATAGCCGACAGGCACGGGCATCAGCCAACGGACCTCTCCCCACCCCGGCGAGACGAAGGCTTTTGTAGCCGCGAAGGCGTCTTTGGACAATCGCCGCCAGACGGCACAGACATGCGGGCCGGAGGCGATCAGATCTGGCCAGCCCATGGCCTTGGCGGCGTCTGCATCAAGGTGAAAGGGCTCCGGATCAAATTGTTCGGCAAAGGCCTGCATTTCATCACGGCGCATCTCATAAGCGCCATAGGCAAAATGATCGCCCATGGCGAAATCTTCAAAATAGACATGGTCCTTGAAGGGGGGATTGGATTTCATGATCACAGTCACTTCAGTCATCGAATGGGCAAACTTGATGGTACAATTTCATCGATGGATCGGTTGCCCCAATCCAACCCCGGCACAGCCAATTCGGCCCGGCGCTGGGCCTCATCCAAGCGGCCTGCAGCATCGGCATAATCCATAGTCAGAACTTTGCCGCCCCCCACCACCTGGCAGCCATCCACATAGACATCCCGCACTGCCCTATCTTGCGCCGAATAGATCAAAGCCCGCAATGGGTCACGCCCCGGCAACATTGCCGGATGGGCAGTGTCCACCAAAACCACGTCAGCCTTGGCACCGACGGCGAGGCGGCCAATATCATCGCGGCCAACAATTTTAGCACCGCCTATGGTGGCGCTGTTGAAGACGCCATCGGCCTTAACCGCATCCACATTCTGCGCCGCGACCCTGGCCAGAACACCCGCCCAACGCATTTCATCCAGCATGTTGTGAGGGAAAGTATCCGTGCCAATGCCGACGTTGACGCCTTTGTCGAGATAATGGCCCAGGTTCTCCAACGTAATACCCCGGCGGACAAAAACATTGGGGCAGTGGGCGACCGAGGTGCCGCTGTCCACCAGCAAATCCAAATCCCGGCGCGTGGGCCAGCGGACCCAGGAATGATGGTCCAGGAAAATACAATGGGCGATAGAAACATCGTCACCAAGGAAGCCAATGCTATCCAGCCATTCAATGGGGGTAAGGCCATGACGACGGGTCATCTCGTTAAATTCAACAACGCTTTGCGAGGCATGAATTTGCAATTGCAGGCCACGTTGGCGCGCCTCTGCTGCTGCCTCGCGCAACAAATCTTCGGTGCAGGTATCAACCTGGGATGGCGTCAACATGCCGCCCAGTCGGCCGGACGGATCCTGTTGTGCCCGCTGGATGATTTGCAGGGCCCGCTCCATCCCGGCGCGACCGCCCGCCTCATCCCACTTATATAGAACCTCATGACCATTGGGCGTGTACCAAAACCCTGATCGGAACATCGGTGCCAAGACACCACGCAGTCCGCTTTTTGCCATCAAGGCCTGCCAGCCGTCCCACGGCACAGACATATCCACTAAGGTCGTCACGCCGCTGAGTAATAATTCGCAATATGCGACCTCCGCCGAGGCCGCCGTACCTTCAGCGTCGGGCCGGAATATGGGCAGATATTCATACAGACTGCTCATGCCCAGATACTTGCTGCCCACTTCCTCGCTAAAGCCTTTGTTCATCGGCTCCGACATAGGGTGCGAGTGGATATCGACCAGGCCCGGCATGACCATTCGATCGCGGCCATCAACCTCAACATCAACAGGGCCATTGTAATCAGGACCGCAATGGATGATCTCGTTGCCGCGAAAAGCCAGGTCGGCGCCTTGCAAAAAGACCTGCTGCTTTCCCGCTTCGTCCCAAGCGATTAACCAGCGGGCGTTACGGATGACCGTCGTCGTTTCAGCTTTCGTCTCTGGCATGGCAGCGTTCCCGGATCATTTAGATAACGCGGTGCAAAAATTCTCCGCCATCCAACAGACAGCGGCTGTTTTGCACGGCTATATCAATGCTGCGATCAAAAGTTTGCGGCGTCAACCACGCCACATGGGGCATCAATGCCACATTCTCCAACTGTAGCAGAGGTTCATTATCGGCAATGGGTTCGTCGGCAAATACATCCAGGCCGGCCGCCAATAAGGTGCCTTCGGTCAACGCATGATACAGCGCGCTTGGGTCCACCAAACCACCGCGCGCAGTATTGACCAAAACAGCGCCAGGCTTCATTGCCGCAAATGCCGCAGCATTCAACAAGTTTTCTGTTTCCGGCGTCAACGGCAAGTGCAGGGAAATAACGTCGGCGATGGTGAGGATGTCAGACAGGCTGCACCAGTCCCCGACCGCGTCATCTTTTGGGCTCGATGCAGTATAAATTACCTTAGCACCCAGGGCGTGGAGCACAGGCGCGACCCGGCGCGCAACCTCGCCATAACCAACCAAACCGACAGTTCGGCCTGCGAGCTCCCCCACCTTATCAAAAATACCGGGATCCATGCGCCAGCCCTGACCCGTCCGCGTGGCATCGTGAAATGTAGCGGCACGGCGCAGGGCAGACAGCATCAGCATCACCGTCACCTCCGCCACCGCCTGGCTGTTGGTGCCGGGCATGTTGCAAACGGGAATGTCACGGGCGCGGGCGGCATCAAGATCAATGGTGTTAACCCCAACGCCGATTTTCTGGATCAGACGCAAATTCGGCGCTGCCGCGATAACCTCGGCCGTGGCGGGTTTCAACACGTGCCAGAGCACATCAGCCTCCGCCATCAAGTGGAACAGACGCTCATCATCAGCTTCATCGCAGGTTTCGATGGAGAGCCAGTCGCATTCCGCAGCGCGCAGGCGGGCGGCAATACCATCACTCGCAGCATAATGAAAAACCGCCTTCAACTTTGCCATGCGCGGGAACCCCTGACAGTAATCTTGGTGGTATTTTGGAGCGGGCGAAGAGAATCGAACTCTCGTCTTAAGCTTGGGAAGCTCCTGCTCTACCATTGAGCTACGCCCGCGTAAAGCCTGTGTAGCACAGACCATTGGACGGCGAAAAGCCGTGCCGGGGCACTTTTTTCAGACAACTTTGATCACAGTCCCGCGACAAAGTCCGATGAGCCGTTGACAATAGACGTATGTCCATAGAATTTGGCACTATTCCGCCCTGTGTTCGGCGACTAATTTTGGTTTGGAAAGCCCTACATGAATAGTGCTGTACCTGAAAAAGATCCCGCCATTTTGGCCGAGGCAAAATTTCGCAACCCACTTCGGACAGTGGACAATCAAACACGCGCCAGCGTTGAGCTGAATAATATCGAGACCCTTTGGTTTAATACGGGCACCCTGTGCAATCTAACCTGTGACAATTGCTATATCGAAAGCAGCCCGACCAACGACCGCTTGTCTTATCTGAGCGCGGGCGAAGTCGATACAATGCTGGATGAATTACAAGCGGATTGGCAGGCCCGGGAAATTGGCTTTACAGGCGGTGAGCCGTTCATGAACCCCGACATCCTGGCCATGTTGGAAAGTGCCCTGAACCGCGGCTACCACGTGTTGGTCCTCACCAATGCCATGCGTCCCATGATGAAACTGGCTGATGGTTTACTGGCCTTGCGAGAGGCCCATGGCGACCGGTTGTGCCTGCGCGTCTCCATGGACCATTACGCAGCCGACCTGCACGAGTTAGAGCGGGGGCCACATAGCTGGGAGCCTATGTTGAAAGGCCTGCGTTGGTTGGCCCATAACAAATTCAATATCAATGTGGCCGGGCGAACCTTGTCGGGGGAAGATGATCGCGCCCTCCGCCATGGCTACAGCCGCCTGTTCGACAGCCATGACATTCCCATCGATGTCCTGGACCACGGCGCATTGGTGCTGTTCCCGGAGATGGATGAAGCATTGGATGTGCCCGAGATTACCACCGCCTGTTGGGATATCCTGGACGTTTCGCCCAATGCGATGATGTGTGCCTCATCCCGCATGGTGGTGAAACATAAGGGCGATACGGACCTAACCGTCATGCCCTGCACCCTGCTGCCCTATGATGAACGATTTCGCATGGGATCGACCCTGGCTGCCGGCAAAGACCCTGTGCCCCTGAACCATCCCCATTGTGCCCGGTTCTGCGTATTGGGTGGCGGTTCGTGCAGTGCCGGATAAATTTGTCCTGAATTAATTCCCATACTGCCCCAGAATTATAGCTTTTGTGTGACGAATTTTAAGTTCGCCACACAAGGGTGGTAATGGAATATGATAGGGGGCATGAGCTATGAAAAACCATTCGCCAACCTGAAAGTCCTGGACCTGAGCCAGGGTTATGCAGGTCCGTATTGCGCCGGGCTATTGGCCCAATATGGCGCCCAAATCACCAAAGTTGAGCCGCCTGAGGGTGACTGGGCCCGTGGCCTGGGCCGTATCTTTGGCGATCACACGACTATTTCCATGACCGCCAATCGGGGCAAGAAAAGCATCGCGCTAAACCTGAAGACACCCGGTGGCCTGGCCGTCGTCCAGGAATTGGCCGAAAACTGCGATGTTTTCATGGAAGGGTTTCGCCCTGGTGTCTGCGCCCGCTTTGGCCTGTCGTATGAGGACGTGCGCAAGGTCAATCCCGGCGTAATTTACCTTTCCGTCAGCGGCTATGGCCAGGAAGGCCCTTATGCGGGTCAGGCCAGCACTGACACAGTGGCACAGGCATTTTCCGGCCTGATGTCCATTAACCGCGGCAACGACGACATTCCCCATCGGTTCGGCCATTTCATTGTCGACTGCGTCACGGCGTTATATGCCTATCAGGCACTATCCACCGCCCTGTACGCGCGCCGGGACGAAGTGGCGGGCCGCTTTATCGATTGCAGTCTGATGCAGGCGGCAGCGGCGGTGCAAACCTCCAAAATCGCGGATTTCTATCTCGAAGACGGCGCGCCTACGGCCAACAACGCCCCTGCCGGTAGCTATAACACTAAAGACGGATTTATCGCCGTCACTTTGGTGAAAGAGGAACAGTTCAAGCAATTGTGCCCCGCCCTGGGTATTGGCGATCTGGCGGACGATCCCCGGTATGCTAATTTTGCCAGCCGGGCGGCAAATATGGATACCCTAAAACCGGCCATACAAAATGCCTTGATGGCGCATACGGCAGCGGCATGGTCAGAACGGTTCAAGGAGGCGGGAATTCTTGGCCATCCCGTGGCCGACTATGGTGACTGGATGGCCGACCCGCACGTTATCGCCACCAAGGCCTTTCAGATGATGTCACAACCCGGCATGGGGCCGGTCCCGTTGGCGCAAATTCCCGGTGCAGCACTGATTGATCCCGACGATCCTGATCAGCAGGCCCCCCGCCTTGGGGAACATAGCCGGGATATATTGGTGGCAATGGGGTATGACGAAAGCAAAATTGCCGAACTAGCCGCCCAGGGCGCTGTGCATTTCAGTCCTGATGCGAACTGAACCGAACTGATCCGGAATAATGGGACAATATAGAGCAGTCTTTCAGGTCAACGGCATCTTGCTGTTGATCCTTGGCGTCGCCATGTTGGTGCCCGCCTTGCTGGATGCCCGCTCGGGACATTCTGATTGGCAGGTTTTCCTGGCCGCAGCATTCGTGACGGGTTTCGTCGGGGCCGGCCTTAGCATTACCTGCTGGGGCGGTAGAGGGGACCTTCGCCTGCAACAAGCCTTCGTCCTGACCACGACCATGTGGATCGTGACGCCGACATTTGCCGCATTGCCTTTCGCGTTCTCTAACTTGAACCTCAGCTACACAGATGCTTTTTTCGAGGCTATGTCCGGCATTACAACAACCGGGTCAACGGTCATTTCCGGGTTGGAGGACGCACCGCCAGGCATTCTGATTTGGCGCGCCCTGCTGCAATGGATGGGTGGCATTGGCATTATTGTCACCGCTGTTGCCATCCTGCCCATATTGCAGGTTGGCGGCATGCAGCTATTCCGCATGGAATCATCTGATGCATCGGAAAAGGTATTACCACGCACAGCACAGATTGCGGGCACCATCAGCATCATCTATCTGGGTCTGTCCGTCTTATGCGCCCTGGTCTATTGGGCCGCCGGGATGCCCCCGTTCGAGGCCGCCGCACATGCCATGACCACAATAGCAACGGGTGGGTTTTCCACTTCTGACCAATCTATCGGAATCTACGACAGCGCCCTGATCGACTACACCGCAACGGCCTTCATGATCATCGGCAGCCTGCCATTCCTGTTGTATTTTCAGGTCTTGCGGGGGCGTCCTTTGGCACTGTGGCGGGATAGCCAGGTGCGCTGGTTCTTCGCCATTTTGTGCGCCGCCATATTCGGCATGACGTTGTGGCAGGTGGGCGGCAACGATATTGATTTCGACCGGGCCATTCGCTTCACCACTTTCAACGTGACCTCGATCCTGACGGGCACAGGCTATGCTACCGATGATTACAGCCAATGGGGCGGCTTTGCGGTGGTGATATTCTTCTTTGTCATGTTCATTGGCGGCTGCGCCGGGTCCACATCCTGTGGCATCAAAATCTTTCGCTTTCAGATCCTATATGCTGCCGCCCGAACACAGATGGCGCGCTTATTACAACCCCATGGCGTCTTCGTTGCCAACTTCAACCGACGCCCCATTCCGGATTCTGTGATGGATTCGGTGATGAGCTTCTTCTTTCTGTTTGCCCTTAGCTTTGCCGCCCTTGCCGTCGGATTGAGCCTCATGGGCCTTGATTTCATCACCGCCGTATCAGGAGCGGCGACAGCGATTGCCAACGTTGGCCCCGGCCTGGGCGATGTCATCGGCCCGTCGGGCACATTCGCGCCTCTACCCGATATGGCAAAATGGCTGTTGGCGGCAGGCATGCTGCTTGGTCGGTTGGAATTGTTGACCGTGATGGTCCTATTCACGCGAACCTTTTGGCGGGCCTAGATGTGAGCATGTTTACGAAAAACATGCTCCGACTATTAAGAAAAGAGCAATTGAACCAATCACTTGGGTCGCAAACGCGACGCCAATCAATTGAAAATTGCTCTGGTTTATTCGAACACCTGGTTCGGCAACCAATTGGCCAGCAATGGAAACGCCATCACCATGGCGATGACGAACATTTGCACTGCGACGATGGGAATTATCCCACGATAGATGTCGGTAATCTTGATCTCCGGCGGGGCGGCGCCCTTTAGAAAGAACAAGGCAAAGCCAAAGGGCGGCGTCAGGAAGGATGTTTGCAAGGTCAGGGCGATGATCGTCGCGATCCAAAGGGCGGTCATAGGGCCTTCTTCCACATGGCCGGAAAAATCCAGCTCTCCCAGAACCGGCAAGAATAGAGGCAGGGTGATGATGGTGATCTCAATCCAATCGATAAAGAAACCCAGAACAAAAATAATGCCGATGATGGTCAAAAACATACCCCAATCACCCAGGGCCAAACCATTCAACATGTTGGAGATCACTTCATCACCGCTGAAATACCGAAACGGGTAGGAAAAGACATTGGCCGCCATGACGACAAAAAACACCATGGCCGTCATCAATGCCGTGCCCTCAATCGCCTCCCGAAACAACGGCCAGCTCAAGCGGCCATTCAACAACATCAACGCCACGCCGCCAGCAGCACCCAAAGCACCGGATTGTGATGGCGTTGCCCAGGCAAATATGATCGAGCCCAAGACCAAGCCGATCAATCCCGTGGGCATGACCAGGCCGCGCACGAAGAACCCGACCCATTGCCAGGTTGACCAACCATGATGCCAATCATCATCCGCCGCTGATTTTGTGGGTGGAGAGCGCAGGCAGGCAATAATGTAATAGCTCAGATAAAGCACGATCAGAATGCCGGCAGGAGCCAGTGCCGCCAGGAACGTATGCCCAATGGGCACGTGCAGCATGCCGGCCAAAAAGAACAACATGATTGCAGGCGGCAGGATCAAACCGAGTGTCCCCGCAGCTGCCACAACACCACTGGCGAACGAGGGGCTATAGCCCTGGTTCAGCATTGTCGGCAGGGCGATTACCGCCAGCATTGCGACGGAGGCACCGATGACCCCTGCGGTGGGCGCAAGCAGGACGCCCAGCAGCGTAACAGAGATGGCCATACCCGCAGGTACGCGGCCAAACAGAAATTGCAGACACAACAGCAAATCACGGGCGATGCCGCTTTTCTCCAACGCCATCCCCATGAACAACAACATTGGTACGGCAGGATAGATCAGGCTGCCATTGATGCTGCCGTACAGGCGCAGAGGTACATTCAACATGGCGATCCACTGCATTTCCCCCACAGCGATGCCAATCAGGCTAAAGACAATGCCAAGGCCCGCTAACAAAACAGCGACCGGCAGGCCGGAAAACAACAGGATCGCCAATGACCCCAACATGACGTAGGGCAGCAATTCGATAAAATCAAACAGTACAAGAATTTCGGGCATGGACGCCTGGCCTATTCCTTATCCAGTCGCTGCGCCAAGGTGCGCACGGCAGCGACAACAGCGGCCAAAAGTAGAAGGATCAGGCCAAACGACATGGCCCCCTTCATAATCCAGCGCCCCGGCGCACCCAAAGTCAGCGCCGCCTTTTCCCCCATCTCGAAGCTTTCAATGGCAAATGGGATACCGAACCAGATGACAACCAAAACAAAAGGGGCGATCAGCAATAGCAGGCCCACCAGCTCTATCCGATTACGGATCACAGGCTTCAGGCGATCACGGATAACGTCCACACGCACATGCGCACCACGGACATAGGCATAGCCCAGGGTCAAAAATACCAACAGCAGGAATAAATCCCATTCCAGGTACTGCGGCAGAGGCGAAGACGTATTGAAAACATTCCGGGCCACGATCTCGTAAACACGAACACAAATCATCACAGGCAGGATAATCAGGGCAGACCAAAACCCGATACCGACTATGGTACGATTGACAGCGTTCAACAGAATCTGCAAACGCTCCCGGTAAGTCGACTGCCAAAAGGCTTGCCAACGCTGCTCACGAAGAACGCGGCGTTCACGGTTGCGCTGGCTCAGTTGCTGAAATCCAATTGAATGGCGATCAGTGCGGGGATCACCAACAGCACCAAGAAGGTGGCGAAGGCGAGGCCGAAAATCATGGTGATGGCCATGGGGATCAAAAATTGCGCCTGCAGGGACGTCTCGAACAACAAAGGTGTCAGACCGCCAATCGTGGTCAACGATGTCAACAGCACGGCGCGCAGCCGGTCCTGGCTGCCGGCAACGATGGCCTGCATGGTTTCTTCGCCCGCAGAGATGCGCTCATCGATGGTGGAGACAAGAATGATCGAGTCGTTGACCAAAATGCCCGATAGGCCCAACAAACCCACTAATGTCAGCAGGCTTAGATCAAAGCCCAGCCATAGATGGCCGATCACCGCCCCGACAACCCCGAACGGGATCACCGCCATGACCACGATGGGTCGGGTATAACTGGCGAACACCCAGGCCAAAATTATATAGATTGCCGCTATGCCGATCATGGCACCAAGGCGCATATCCGCCATAGTGCGGGCTTGTTCTTCGGCCCGCCCGGCAAAAGAATATTGCAGGCCGTACTGGCGGGCGATACCCGGCAGCTCGCTCGCCTCTAGGGCTTCGAGCAACTTACCGGCGTCGATCTTGCTTTCATCCAATTCACCGGTAATGGCAATTTCGCGTTGGCCGTCCTTGCGCCGGATACGAGAGAAGCCCGCGGTCTCGCGCATGGAGACGACTTCGCTTATGGGAACATCCGCGCCCGTTGGACCACGCAGATACAGGTTCAACAGATCCTCGGTTGTTATGGCACCGCGGGCATATTGCACCTTCACAGAGACCTCTTCGTCACCACGGGGAAAACGCTTTGCAATGGTGCCTTCGAAAGCTGCGCGTACTTGCCGACCGACACTCTCCGTTGCGAAGCCCAGGGCCCGGCCCCGTGGAGTTAGCTCGAGGATCACTTCGACCTTGCCATAGGGCAGGTCGTCCTCAACATCAGACACGCCGGGGAATGCCTCCAACAATGTCTTGATCTGTCGTGTCGCGTCCTTCAATTCCCGTGTGCTGCCACCGCTTAAGCGGATATCGATTTCCCGGCCCGGTGGCCCGCCCTGCCGTTCGTTGAGGTTGACCCGCTCCACCCCCGGCTGCATTTCAATATTTGCGCGCCAGGTTTCAATAAAGTCGGGCATGCGGACCTGGCGATGATCGGACGGCACCAACTGGACATACAGCCCGCCGTATTTATCACCCCGTATACTTTGAAATTCGCGGGCCTGGGATCGCCCAAGCTTCCCGAACGTCGAATGTATCAGCTCCTGCTCTCCTTCGAGCTGGGAAATTGACTGTGCGGCTGCGGCATGGGCTGCGCGTTCCAGCTCCTCAACCATGGCTTCTGTCCGCTGCCGTGGTGTGCCGGGCATCATGACGACGTTGCCGTAGACAATATCCCCTTCAGGACTGGGAAAGAATTCAAAACCGACGCGCCCACCGGCAATAATGCCCAATGACAAGATCAGCGCAGCGACCGCGCTGGCCATGGTCAAATAGCGCCATTCCACACACAAAACCAAAACACGGCGATAGGCACCGTTGCTGAACCGGTCGAAATTTCTGTTGAACCAAATCCGTAAACGGGATTCATGTTCCGGCCCACGGGCCATGGCACTGCGCAAATGGCCCGGCAGGATTAGAAAACATTCGATTAGGCTGGCAACCAGGACCGAAACCATGACCAGGGGGATGGCCCGCAAAATCGTGCCGATGATGCCGCCGATGACAAGCAACGGCAGGAATGCGGCAATCGTCGTCATGGAAGAGGCAACCACCGGTGCCAGCATGCGCAGGGCACCTTCCTCCGCTGCCTGTTGGGCACTAAGACCACGACTGCGGCGAGCGGCGCTGTGTTCGCCGACCACGATGGCATCATCGACTATAATGCCCAAGGTCATGATCAAGGCAAATAGACTGACCATGTTGATGGACTGTCCCGTTAACAACATCACACCCATGGTCGCCAACAAGGCCACGGGGATGCCCGCCGCAACCCAAATAGCAACCCGCAGATTGAGGAAGATAAACAGAATGATCAGCACCAACGCCAGACCACCGAGACCGTTTTTCAAAAGAATCGTGATGCGTTCCCGGATCAAACCTGCCTGAACATCGTAATGTTTTACACTCAAAGTCGGCGGCAATGTCTGGCGAAGTTCCGCCAGATAAGTTTCAACCGTCTCCGATATCTCCAGTGCATCCGCACCAACCGCACGCTTCACATGCAGCTCAATCGCGCGTTCTTTTGACAGCCGGCCTTCGGGGGCATCATCGTCAAAGGCCTCGTGCACCCGGCCAATGTCCCCTAGGCGGATTTTCTCACCATTCGGTAGAGAGCGGATTTCAATATCACCCAACCCTGCAGCGGTCGTTTCCAGGCCCAGGCTGCGAATTTGCTTTTCAACAATATCTTCAATATTACCCGAT
>JAPKBD010000437.1 GCA_028824965.1 Alphaproteobacteria bacterium
CAAGGAGACAACGTCAGCAGCATAAAGTCTGGCGGGTGGGCACGACAAGTATGGCCGATGGCCCAAAGGTGCAATCATGAAGCGGCGACGCCTTCATGATGAAATCTATAGGCCCGTATTATACGGGGCATCAACCCAGCCCCGATCCGCTTGAACAATATTTGCGTGGCATCGACGCGTTCGAATTTGAAGGCATCGTGCAAACCGCTATTGATCCGAACAAGGTCAGTCCGGATGATTTCGCGCTACCAGCACATAATTGCATGTACCAATTCTGGCTGGATAATAAGGGTGAGGTGGATTTGCCACCCTCCACCGCGATTAATCCCCTATCATTCAAGGGCGCGGTCGGCTTTGTGCATCTGGTCGAGCCCAATGCAGATTTTACCGATTTCAAGTACCGGGTCTATGCGACGTCCGTTGCAACATTGGCTGGATTGGACATGGCCGGCAAATGGTTTAGCGAAAGCAAAATTGGTAACAGGAGTTATTATCGCCGCCAACTTGCCGCCGCGGCCAAAATGCGGTTGCCCATCTATTCTGAAAACAATGCCTCGTATGATGTATCGCTGATCATCAAATGGTGTCGTTTGCTATTGCCCCTGCAGGGCGCGGACGGTGTTGTGGATCGTATTCTCGTCGCCATTGTCGGGGTTGACCGGGACGATCCGGTATAGGATCAGGATTATTTTGGCACTCAATATTTCATTTGCCGCGCGGCCAGGTTCCTTTGGAATCCCAAGGCCCAGCAAGCCGGCGGATCTGGTCCGCTAGGAAATCCGTGTCTTCGTCATAGATGGGATGTCTCATCGGGCGCTTAAACTGCAGGGGGTTTTAGAATTGAGAAATCCACGGCGGGAAACGTCCGGGCGATGGTCTGGCGGGACTTCCAGACGAAGCCATCGGCTGGATCCACCCAGTACAAATTCTCAAATTCCCAGTTCAATGTTCGCGCGCTGTTGCGTTCGCGGACCAATATTGTATCAAAATCCAGCTCCACAATTTTGACTTTTTGCGGACCCAGGCTCTCAAACACAGAATCCACAACCAGGCCATAATGGGCCCCTACATCCAAATCGATGTAGCGGGTATGGCGCACGGGCGCGGTCAGTTTGTGCAACAGGCGATCCACGGGGTCGATCTCATCAGCGCGGGTATTTTTCAGGTTCTCTGGAAAACCGAAAGTTTTTACAACCCGCCCCCCCTGTAATGTCAGGACAGAGCGATCAAGGCCCGAAACCCAATGTTGTTCCTCGCCTTGGGTCCGCGCCAACAACAACAGGGCCTGCGGCCCCTTGCCGATCCGCGCCAACATGGAAGCATAGGGCAGGCTGGCAACAGTTTTGCGTTGCAGCCCTATATCGGGGAAGCCAAAGATCCCCGCCTTCGCCACCTCATAGGCATTACCCACAATCGGCGACGTGACACAGCCCGACAATCCCGCCACAGCAGCGCCAGCACCCCCCAGCAACAACGCTCGGCGGTTCATCTGCTTCGTGGATAATTTTTCAGGCATGGCCGATCGCACTTATCCTAGCCGTCGTATCGGGAGAATTTTAATTAGGACTTACCCTTGATCTTAGCCCAACTGTCGCGCAAACCAAGGGTGCGATTGAAAACCAGAGCATCTTTCGCTGACGTGGCATCGGCGCAGAAATAGCCCAACCGTTCAAACTGCACGGTCTGGCCCACCGGCAATTCGGCCAATGCCGGCTCCAGCCAAACTTGGGGCAAAACCTCCAACGAATTGGCGTTTATATCGTCCAGGAAATCATCGCCGCCGGGTACTTCTTCGCTGTTGAACAGGCTTTCATACAGGCGCACCTCCGCCCCCACGCCATGTTCGGCGGATACCCAATGAATGGTACCCTTGACCTTGCGGCCATCGGGGGCATTGCCGCCCTTGGTTTCGGGATCATAGGAACAGCGCAGTTCGACAACCTCGCCATCTGCATCCTTGATCACCTCATTGCAGGTGATGAAATAGGCATAGCGCAGGCGTACTTCACGGCCTGGGCCGAGGCGGAAGAATTTCCGCGGTGGATCTTCCATGAAATCATCCCGTTCCACATAGATCTCGCGGGAAAACGGAATTTCACGTTTGCCCATGTCCGCATTGCCCGGATGGTTTTGGGCCGTCAGCATTTCGGACTGCCCTTCCGGATAATTTTCAATGACAACCTTCAGGGGGCGCAGCACGGCCATGCGGCGCGGCGCCGCCACATTCAGCTGCTCGCGGATACAATGTTCCAACATAGCCATCTCTACCTGGCCGTCGTTTTTCGTGATCGCCAGGCGGGAGATAAAATCCCGTACAGCTGCTGCCGGCACCCCGCGCCTACGCATACCAGAGACTGTGGGCATACGGGGATCATCCCAGCCATCCACCTTTCCCTCATCCACCAACAGGGTCAGCCGACGTTTCGATAAAACGGTGTGGGAGAGGTTCAGGCGGGAGAACTCATACTGCTTCGGCTGGCTGGGCACATCGATGCTATCCAACAGCCATTCGTATAACGGGCGATGGTCGGAAAATTCCAGAGTGCACAAAGAATGTGTAATCGCCTCAATCGCATCGGATTGACCATGGGCGAAATCATAATTGGGATAG
>JAPKBD010000096.1 GCA_028824965.1 Alphaproteobacteria bacterium
ACCGCGGCAAATATTCAAGGGGCGTCGGCAAATGGCCCAGAGAAACACGGGGAGACACGCGGGGAATTTCAGAAAGCGTCATGGTACCGCCTTGTCATACTGATATGATCGACAGACAAAAGTCCGTTGGCACCGACAGTAGATGAGACCGGCATTGACGGCAATCGCTGCTACCCAGGCCCGGCACCGGAACACTCACGCCGGCCACAGCTTCCAGCCTGCGCACCAAGTCACATTCGTGGCCATCCCGCACGCACAGCACATCCGCCACCTCTCCACCATTTTGCCCGCCGGCGGTCAGATGATCCACGTGCCAGCGAATGGATTTCTCCGCCCGTAGGTGCCGTCCAACCCGCGCCGCCAAACCACCTGGCCCCCGGGCGCTGCCACAGTAGACATAGAGGCCGGGTTCAAGGGTTGGATTTCGCAGCCGGGTTAAGGGTAGTGGAAGCGGTTGGGATAGCGCTATTTTCAGGGCATAGGCCCCCGGCGATTTTGGTAGATCGAAACGAACAGCCATGTGCCGGGCTTAATGTTATTCGGCCTTATCACCAGTCTTGCGCAAGGTCACTGTGGACCCGGCAATAACGAACGCCACAGTGCCGTTCGAAGCATTATAGGTCCAGGTTTCTAACGGCCCGACCTTGGCGATATCATCGGGTTTGCCCAACGCTTCTGTCAAAGCGGCCTTGTCCGAAACGTCCTCGGATTTTGCCAGGATCTCCGCCTTGCTGTCTTCAAAGCAACCCGTCAACAGCGGCAAGGCAATCGTGATAGCAATCATTGGGGCGGCAAAGCGCTTCCATTTTCCTGTCATAGTCTTTGTCTTTCCATTCTACAATTAAGGGTTGGATGCCTATTTGGCATCCTCGATAGCATCCAATAATATATCCAATACGATCCCGGTCGCCTTTTGTATCAAGACCACATTGTTGTCGATTACAACCCGCTCGGTCCCTTGTGAAGGGCTGGGCAGCACGTCGTTCAATTCCGGCGGCAGGTCACGCTTGGCCAACCCAGGGGGCAGGCGTTTGCGTTTCGCCAGGCCGGGGGGCAAGCCATGATGCTTGGGATGTTTCCCTTGGCCATGTGCCCGACCACCCTTGGCATGCTTGCCATGCTTGCCCTTTTTGTGTTTGCCGTGATGTTTTTGGCCATGCTTGCCGCCTTTACCACCATGGCCACCATGGCCACCTTTGCCGTACTTGCCGCCCTTACCGTGATGTTTTTTGTGAAGGCGCTGATAACTCTCGTCGTCTTCCGTGTCAGATGCGCGGCGAGAGGCGTAATATTCCTCTATCAGGCGCTTCTCCACCTCCTTGAAAATGATGTCACTGGCATCGACCTGTCCTGCCTGGGCAGATTGGATCGGGGCTGCAAGCAGACAAGCAAAGGCGAGGCAAAGCGCCACTGCCGGGGCGCGAAAAGTACTGTACATGGCTGATCTCCGGTTTCAGCTGAGTACTAGCCCGAAACCATAAAAAATGGAGTGATCGCCGTCACTTAATTACGACGCGTTATTGTGCCACCTAACCGTGATGCCAACGCAGGCTATAGGCCTCACCCGCTCTGTCTATGTGACAACAATGCGGGGCACCGAAATGCGCCGGCATCAATAAAGCACCACGATCTGCGCAATAATCCAGCACCCGCCGGCGCGAAGTCCGCGCCTCATCCGGCAAAAGACAGAAACGGCTATTCCATTCCGGGTGATAAACCTGCAAGGGATGATGCAGAATATCGCCTGTAAAGATCGCGGCCTCCGCCTCTGATTCCAATTTTAGGGTGATATGGCCCGGCGTGTGGCCGGGTGCCGGTTCCAGCAACAAGCCTTCTGCCAGAAGATGATCCCCCTCAGTCATTTCCGCCAGGCCGTGTTCGACGATGGGCAGGACAGAATCAACAAAACTTAAACGATCCATATCCTCGACTGCATGGTCTTGATAATGTTCAAAATCCACGCGGGAAAAAAGATATTTGGCATTGGGAAAGGTCGGTACCCAGCGGCCGTCCAACAGCTTTGTATTCCAGCCCACATGATCCACGTGCAGATGGGTGCACATGACCATATCGATATCTTCAGGCTGAAAGCCGGCCTCTGCCAGGCGCTGCAAATAGGGGCCTTGGTTGTTGGTCCAGTTTTCGGCCGGCATGCGGTCCTTGTCATTTCCCACGCAGGTATCAATCAACACCGTCAGGCCATTATGTTCGACGATCCAGGAATGCATATTCAACAGGGCGGTCATTTTCGCTGGATTGACATAGGTGGGCACCAGCCAATCCTTGTGTTCTTCAAACACCGCCCCGTCCCAGTCGGGGAAAATGGTCGAGAGGCGAAATCCCGGTCCGGCCATTTCCTCCACCCGGGTGACCCTGGCCGCACCAATTGTCTGCTGGCTGATGGGAGTACTCATTCGGCTGCCTCCGTCTTTTTTGAATAATCAAAGGGTTGCAACAAACGCCAGACACCGTCGGCGGTCAATAACAAACGATCGCCATGGAAGACGCGGCTGCGGACAAAGGCGAAACCTTCATCCATGTATGTAATTTCCGCCGTGCCTTCGATCCAGGCATCAAGGGGGCCCGGTGATAGATATTCCACATTCAGGGCAATCGTCGTCGAACTGCGCCGGGTTTTGCCGGAGCTGGTCCGCCCCATTATATCGTCCGCAAAGGCGAACAGCACGCCGCCATGTACGACGCCGTTGGTATTGTCATGTAGCGCGCGGGCTTGAAAACCATTTATGAAACCGCCCCCTGCTTCACGTCGGTAGAAGGTTGGGCCCCACAGGGCCGCAAAGTTCCCCTGTGTCGGAAAGGGCTGAAACCCGTTAGGCGCTGCCGGCTGCATATCGGCGGTCAGCGTCGTTTCGCTGACTTCCGCATTGCCGGCGAAAAACACGGCAGGATCAAAAGGGGCGAACAATTTATAGGTACCATCAGCGGTCATCAAAGTATGGTCGCCGACAAACAGGCGCAAACGTAAAAACACCATGGTTCGTGTGATACGCACCAACTCGACCGCGCCTTCGACCAATGTCCCCAGCGGCACAGGGGCAAGGTATTCGACCTTGAACTTGATCGTCGCGCAGATCCGATGCGTTGCATTAACGACAGCGTGGCCGGTTATGTGATCGGCAAATGTGTAGAGGGCACCACCATGGGTCACGTCATTGGGGTTGGCGTGCATAGGGGCTGTTTTAAAAAGATAGCGAAAACCGCCCGCCGAATGAGATTTTACGTAAAACGGGCCAATGCAATCTACAAACCGTCCATTATGGGCAATTGGCTGGTAACCATCGGGGATGTCGTGGGATTGCCGCAACTCTACCTGTTCACTCATAGCTCTCTCATAGCACGCTATTTGCCCACTTGTTACCACCTTTCAAATGGGAGTAGGGATCGACACTTCGTTGTCTATAGACAATATTATTGCGTATTGACAATTATTGGAGATGAACTAAAATCGACACATCGACGCAACCAGGGTTTCTGCCATGCCAATGCTGACCGAATACACATCCTTTGCTGATGCTCAAACGCACTGTTCGAAGGAAGGTCTTTGGGAATTGTTCGATGGTGATCGTGCTGCCATCAACATCGCCCATGAATGCATCGAACGCCATCCGCGCGACCGCGTGGCCGTACGAATTGCTTTGGCGGCCGGTGGCTCGGAAAGCTACACCTATGGTGAGATATCGGACTGGTCAGGGCGCTACGCCAATTTTCTGCGGGAACAAGGCATCGCCCCTGGCGAACGGGTGGCCCTGATGGTGGAGCCGTCATTGCATTTCTATATCGCCCTGTACGGTGCCATTAAGGCAGGCTGTGTGGCGGTACCCATGTTCACCCTGTTCGGCCCCGACGCTCTGCGTTTGCGGGTTGGCGATTGTGATCCGAAATTCCTGCTGCTGGCACCTGAGAAGGCTGATCTGGCGGCGAATGCGGGCTGCAATACCGCAATCGCCAATGATGACTTCATGGCGATGCTGGAAAATTACGACACGGCGTTTGAGCTGACCACGGCCGGTCGCGACATGGCCATGTATCAATATACCTCCGGCACCACACGGGAATTGCCCGATGCCGTGAAGCATCGCCACCAATCCATCGTTACAGTTATGCTGGCCGCCTTGTACGGCACCGGCACCAGGCCCGGCGACAACTTCATGTGCCCTTCATCAACCGCCTGGGGCCATGGCCTGTGGCACGGCACATTGTCGCCCCACGCTATGGGCATCACCACCGCCTCCTATGCAGGCAAGTTCGATCCGGATCGGTTGATGGCAGCCCTGGAAGAGTTTGAGATCAGCAATCTGTCCGCAGCTGCGACCCATTACCGGATGATGAAAAATGCCGGCACCGCCCGTGACTATACCTTCAAGCTGGATAAAGTCAGCTTTACGGGCGAGCCTATGGACACCGACACTGCGGAATGGGCCAAGGAAACATTCGGCCAATATCCAGCCAGCTTTTACGGCACGACAGAGGTGGGCGTATTGCTGGGCAGTTATCCCGGCGCCCTGGATCTACCACCCAAGCTGGGGTCGTTGGGCATGCCCATGCCGGGCCAGGAGGTCGCCATTTTGAACCCGGCAGGTGAGCATTGCGCACCCAACGAGGTGGGCGAGATCATGGTCATGCGCCCGGACGGGTGGTTCCCCACCAAAGACCGCGGCCATATCGATGCAGAGGGCTATTTCTTTCACGGCGGGCGGGCCGATGACGTGATCATTTCCGCCGGCTGGACCATGTCGGCCATGGAAATTGAAGATACGTTATTGAAGCACGATGATGTGCTGGAAGCCGCAGCGATTGGCGTACCAGATGATATCCGCGGCCTGGTCGTGAAAGCCTTTATTGTCAGCGAGCGGACGGGCGATGACGCCTTCATCGAAGAAATACAAAAATTTGCCCAAGAGAATTTGAGCCGTCACGAATACCCCCGCATCGTCGCCTTTACGGACGAGCTACCGAAGACGCCGGCGGGTAAAGTTAATCGTAAAATACTGCGGGACCGCGAAGCGGCCGCCAGAGGAGAGTAAAAATGTCAGACCAAAGCCAATCCAGCGATAGCGGGGGGCGCTTCCCCAAAATCACCGAACGGGGCCTGGAGGATCTGCAAAAGCGCGTCGGCGTGAAGATCGAGAATATGCCCGAACCTTGGTGTTACGAGGCAACCCGGGATAACATCCGACACTATGCCAACGGCATTGGTGACGACAATCCGCTTTGGTGTGACCCTGAGTATGCCGCCAAGACCCAATATGGTGGCCTGATCGCGTTGCCCAGCTTCCTGTTTGCCACAAACCGGATTATGTCGGGTTACGTTGGTGGACTGCCCGGCATTCACGCCATGTGGGCGGGCAGCAACTGGACCTGGCACAAACCACTGCGGCGGAACGACGAAATCCACTGCGAGGCTTGGCTGAAAGAGCTGATCCCCCACGAAACGCAGTTTTCCGGCCGTGCCATCGAACAGGTCTATCATGTGGAATTCTACAACCAGGAAGGCGATAATATCGCCGGTGCCGACAGTTGGTGCTTCCGGACAGAGCGTGACAAAGCGCGCGAAGCCGGCACCAAATATGAAGCGGCGCAAAAAGGTCAACTGACCTATAGCGAAGATGAATTGGTCGATATTTATCGCCACTATGCCAAAGAAGAAATCCGCGGCGCGGAAACTCGATACTATGAAGATGTTACGGTGGGCGAGAAATTACCGACGCAACTGAAGGGTCCCATGACCGTCACCGGCTTCATCTGCTATGCCCAAGGCTGGGGTGGTCTTTACATCCGCGCCAACAAACTGGCCTGGCAACAAATTCACAAACACCCGGGCCTTGGCATCACAAACCGCTTCAACATCCCCGATTGCCCGGAACGGGTCCATTGGGAGAACGATTTTGCAACCGAAGTCGGCGCGCCGGGTGCCTATGATTATGGGCCTGAGCGGGTGTCATGGTTGACCCATCACCTGACCAACTGGATGGGCGATGACGGATTTCTGGCCAATCATAAAACCCGTATCCGCCGCCATAATCCGGAAGGCGACGTGCTGTACATTAATGGCGAGGTCACGAACAAATTCGTCGATGATCAAGGCCGCCATTGTGTGGAGATCAGCCAGAAAGCCCATCAACAAGATGATGAACTGTCGATCCAGGGCACAGGCGTGGTGGTATTGCCGTCGCGGGGGTAGCTACCAGATCCGCTGAAGTTCATAGCGGTCAAATGCGGCATCTTTGCTGAGAAGTCGAGCATCTTCCGCCATCGCCTGCACGGCTAACATCCGATCAAACGGATCGCGATGTTGGCCGTCCACGGGCAGCAAGCTGTATGCATGGCAATGTTCCGGTGTGATTGGAAGATAGACCAGATCGCTGTTCTTCAATATCTGGTCTATTCCAAAGGGCGGTGCCAATTTCCCTAATCCTTGTTTGATGGCAAGCGCTATGGCCGTATCCTCAGGCAGCCCCTAACAATGCAGCACGAAAACGGTCTTTTAGTGTGACGCCGTCTTTGGGCGGCATGGCACCTATGGGGTTATCTTCCGCTTTGATCTTGATGGACCAGAAACCGGGGCCTTTGGCGGCGCGAATGGCGGGTAAAGCCGCCTTGAACTCGTTGTCGGAGCTGACGGCTGCGGCGGAGGCAAAACCAGCGGCCAGAGCCATTGCGGGTAGGTCCAGGCTGCCTGCGGTATGGGTCAATTGCATGCCCGTTTCACCATAGCGTTCGTTGTCGCACACCACGACGGACAGGTTTTCAGGCTGTTGCGCACCAATTGTGGTCATTGCACCCAGTCCCATCAACATCTCCCCATCGCCGGTGATGACCAGCACGCGACGGTCCGGTTGCGCCATGGCCAGGCCCAGGCCCAGAGCCGCCGCCCCACCCATGGCACCCCACAGGGGAAAGTTCAGGGGGTGGTCTTCCACCGCCGTACAATCCCAGACCGGCGCGCCTAGGCCCGCAACCACCATCAAATCACCACGATCCGCCAGCAATTGTGCAACCACTTCACGCCGACGGAGGGGGTAATCCGTGGCCCGATTACGATCAAGCGTTCCATTCAATTTTTGCATCATGACTTACTTCCCAAAACTCTTGGCACCAATCACGGCCTGGCCGATTAAAACGGCAGCCTGTGTCGGACCTTCGAAAACCATGCGCGCAGCCGCGTTCGTCGTCTCACCCATTTTGGCCGGATCATCGACGGGGAAAACCAGACTACCCGCGCCCTCCAGAACCGTTGGCGTCAATGCCCCCATGGGCACCTGCCAGGGGTTAAACTCCCCCCACTGGCCACGCATGGTCACCATCATCAACAAGGGAAAGCGGCAAACCCGGGCCAGGGACAGCATATTGATGCAATTGCCGACGCCGGATGATTGCATTAACAACACGCCGCGCTGATCACCCAACCAAGCACCGGCCAGGACGGCAATGCCCTCCTCCTCCGTCGTCAGGGGGACCAGGCGCATGTCTTCGGCCTCGTCACAGCGCTTAATCAAATCCGCATGGCCCGCATCAGGTACATAGGCGACTTGTTTGATCTGCCAGTCGCGCAACACGGAAAAATTGTCCTCAGTCCAATCAACGTCCACTCTTCATCTCCACTAGATCGACACTCATATTTGATTTGCTCAATTTGAAAATTCTTAGCGCACTTATATCCTGCGGCCAGCCTATTAGACAAGCAGGCAACGTTCCGCCAATTGATGCAGGGCAGCATCCAATAAGGCTTCGGGGTCATCATTTGCAATTTGGGCACGACCACTATTTTCAAACCCGGCGACGGCGACCAGTAAATCCGTCCGGTCCGTTTGCCCATCCAGATGCGCCATCAATTGTTTTGTAAAGGGATCCGTGATGGTAACGCTACGATGGCGCAGGTCCGTCACATGATCACCCGCCGCGATCTGCGCCCGGACCAACGGCGTGACCATGGGACGGGGCCCCGGCGTGGCAACGAACCCAGGTTCGTCGGGCAACAGATCCAACCAATTGCGCGGGTATAGATCGATCACCAATTGCGCCACCATCGCCTGATCCCGAACCTTGGCAGCAAGATCCTCAAAGGCCATAAAATGCGGCCAGGCAAGGGCCAAGTGGTTCAGGGCGGCGATGGCGCTAGGTGTGGTCATGCCGAAACGGCCACCGTCAGGGGTGGCAAAAAACGCCTCTCCCCGTTCCCCCTCAGGCAACTGCCCCAGGGGCCGTACGGGGGAGGCGAGATAAAGGCCGGACAGCCAGTCCGCTGAGATCTGCCGCTGCACTTTGTGGCCCGCATGACACAATAGGGATTGGCAAAAGCTTCGGTTCAACAGAAAATCGATGTTCTGTTCCCGCGCCACCAAATCATCGATGGCAGAAAGATGCAGACGCACGCCGGGGGCAAAATTCTCCTCCCGGGACGCGGCGACATTGCTTTCAGAGATAAATTGCAGCCCCGCATCCGCGCAGCGACGGAGGAATTCATCAACATAGACGGGATGGTTTTCCGCCTCTATCAAGTCATGCAGCAGAAATCCATCTTCTAACGCCCCAACACGTTGCTTCTCCTCCGCCAAAAGATTGGCATAGGCATCATCGGGTTGGGCATAGGCCGCGATTAATTTATCCAAGCCCCCCCGCGCCGCCGAGGCACGGTCTGTCGGATCCGATAGATCGACGCAGGCACGCAGCATCAAATCACGGACCAGACCCCGCCCATGCCAACCGGGGTAGGTGTTATAGCTCAAATAAATGATGCCATTATCCGACAATAGTCGACGGCAGAACGGCAACAGGGCATCCTGCACCGAGGCTGACACCCATGAATAAAGGCCGTGCAGAATGATGTAATCGAAGGGCCGCGCCTCACGTCTATCCAGCACCGAAAGGGCATCACCGCAAAGGAGTTCGACGTTATCTATCCCCGCTGACACAGCTGCGGCCCGGGCGATTTCAATCTGACGCCCGGACAAATCGACGCCGACGAATTCGGCCCCCGGCAACGACGCCGCCATGGGCAACAGGTTGCCGCCTGCCCCGCAGCCCAATTCCAACACCCTGACGCCAAGCGCATTTGGTTCACCTGGCGCACCTGAAGCCCCGTCCAAGTTCGCTGGCGTAAGGCCATGCAATCGACCAACCACATAAAGGTGTGCGGGATGGGAAAGGGGTGCCGGGCGGCTGGGATAGGGGATCACCTGACCTTGTGCCTGCAAATGTGATGTGCTTATGAATTTAGTTTACCATTCAGGCGCCCCTGTGCTAGCGTCCCCGTGAAATGACAGGACAGCGCACATCAGCGGCGGCACAGAACCCGCTAAAATTCATCGCCTCTTTTTGGTGATGCTCTTCGCTTGTCTGGGCGGGATGTAAGCACCGCCCCCCTCTTTCTCATTATTTGACAGCTAAATTTATTCTATCACCGCGCCGAGTCTGAGCATTCAGATATTGTGCCAGCGGACCAAGCCATCAGGATACTGCTATGACCGATTATTCCTTCGTCTCGCCCTCGGGCATCGTGATCGACCGGACCGACCGGCAGATCGATTTTCAACGCGGCATCGATTTTCTGGTCGATGCACTGGACAACACGCGCGGCGCGTTCCTTTCCTCGGGCGTCGAGGACCAGGATCGCTATTCACGCTGGGAATTTGGTTTCATTGACCCTCCGTTAGAGATCGTCGCACATGCAGATGCCTTTCGCCTTTCCGCCCTGAACGAACGCGGCATCGCAATCCTGGCCATGTTGCGGCCCTTGTTGCTAAAGGACCCCGACATCAGCCTGACGTCCGAGGATGAAACGAATTTGCGCCTGGAAATCGCCCGCCCGGTTCGCCACTTCACAGAGGAGGAACGCAGCCGCCAACCATCAACCTTCACGCCCATCAGGGCCATGATGGCGGAATTTAGCGGCATGAACGACGACTTCATGGGCCTGTGGGGGGCCTTCGGCTTTGATTTGATTTATGAGTTTGAACAGATGCCCCTGTCTATGCTGCGCGGTGAGGATGACAAGCTGCTGCATCTGTATTTGCCTGACCGGATCATGGTGATGGATCGGAGGTTGGAGGTCGCCTACGCCTATGAGTATGAATTTACCCGTCGCGCCCTGACCACCCATGGCAAAGGCGAAACCGCGTTCACAGGCATAGCGCCGCTATCGAGCCCGAACCAAATCTCGGATGGTGCCATAACCTCGGATCACACGCCGGAAGACTATATGGAAAAGGTCAAAATGGCCCGCCAGCGCATGCATGTGGGCGATATATTCGAGGTGGTGTTGAGCCGCAAGTATCAAACCAAATATCATGGCCCGCCGTCAGAGATGTTCCGCCTGATGCAGCGCATCAACCCCTCTCCTTATGAGTTTTATTTCCAATTCGCCAACGAACAATTGATTGGTGCCTCGCCCGAGATGTTCGTGCGCGTGGACGGCGACCGGGTGGAAAGCTCTCCCATCTCCGGCACCGCCCGGCGCGGGGATAACGCTATGGAAGACGCCGAACGCATCCTGGCCTTGTACAATTCCGCGAAAGATGAGGTTGAATTGACCATGTGCACGGATGTTGACCGCAACGACAAATCGCGGATCTGCCGGCCCGGCACGGTGAAGCTGTTGGCCCGGCGCGCCATCGAACGCTACGCCGGCCTGTTCCACACTGTCGATCATGTGGAAGGCCGCATGCGCGAAGGCTTTGACGGCATCGATGCCTTCCTCTCCCACATGTGGGCTGTCACCCTGA
Organism: Alphaproteobacteria bacterium; assembly: GCA_028824965.1. Lineage (GTDB taxonomy): Bacteria > Pseudomonadota > Alphaproteobacteria. The sequence goes on from JAPKBD010000096.1 coordinate 10,743, forward strand.
CCGGCGCGCCCAAGCGCAAGGCGGTGGAGATTATTGAGGCCGAGGAGGTATCGCCCCGGCGTTGGTACGGTGGTGCTATCGGTGCCTTGATGTTCTCGGGCACGGTCAACACGGGCATCACCATCCGCACGGTGCATCTACAGGACGGCCGGGCCGATTACCGGGTTGGGGCCACCTTTGTTTATGACTCCACACCGGAGGAAGAGGAGGAGGAGACCAAGGTCAAATCCACCGCCTTCTTCAAGGCCGTGGCATCCCTGGGCAAAAAGGGTCCAGAGGTCGTCGTCGTGCCCGAGGCACCGAAATATACCGATGTGCGCATCGTCATGGTCGATAACGAAGACAGTTTTGTTCATACCCTGGCGGATTATTTTCGCCAAACAGGCGCGGAGGTAAAAACCTACCGCCATGGTGCCCCGGCGCTGGCCGCCCTGTCGGACAAGCCGGACCTGGTTATTCATTCACCCGGCCCCGGCCAACCGAAAGTATTCGGCGTCCCCGACCTGGTCCGTCAAATAGCCGACATGGGCATCCCGCAATTCGGCGTCTGCCTTGGGCTGCAAGGCATGGTCGAAGCATTCGGCGGCGAATTAGAAGTCATGGACGTCCCCCGCCACGGCAAATACTGGCAGCTACACCACGACGGTAGCGGCATATTCGAAGGCATCGCGCCCAACAGCCGGGTTGGCGGCTACCATTCCCTGCTGGCGGTATCAGATAAAATTCCCGACGAATTGGAGGTCATCGCCCGCAACGAACAGGATATGGTCATGGCCATCCGCCACAAAACCCTGCCCATCGCTGCGGTGCAGTTCCATCCCGAATCCATACTGTCCATGGATAACCAAGCCGGCCTGCGCATCGTGGAAAACGTCTTGGCGACGTTGCTGCCCGAAAAAGGAGCAGCCGAGCAGGCAGCATAGATCATGCTCACATAATGGCGTAGCCAGAGAATAACCCACAGCAGGTGGTAAGCTAACGCGTTTTAATTCGGCGAACCTTACGCCCGGCATCCTCAGCCTTCCGGATACTTTTCACGTTATCCAGCGTTTTCTGGGACTCTTTTTTGGCTTTGACTTTGGCGTCTTCAGATGCTTTTGCCGCCTCGCCATCGACTTTTTCTGTTATCTCGCCTTTCTTATCGGCGGCTTGACCTTGGGCCACCTCAACCATGAAAGTTGAGGCACCGAATACAAGTACGAAACAGACGATAAGCCATGAACGGGATCCAGCACTCATTTTGCGCCCTCCTTGTGCAGCCTAATACCACCCTGTGGTGATAGAGACCCATATAGATCGTTTCAGGGACCCGTCACTCACAGAATGGAATATCATCGAGAAACTATGCCATCGCCTGGCTATTCTTCTGCCGAACCATGACGCCAAGACTGAGCAGGCCGAAGAGAAACATCGGCAAAGCAGCAGGCACGGGAACGGGGGCCATCTGTTCGAGGAAGGTAATGGAAAGGCCGGTCGCGCTGAAATTCGTTTCGAATTGCAGACCGGGGTCACCACCAATCAGTGAGAAAGCCACCAGAGAGCCAAGGTTGGCAAAGGAATTCGCGGTGAGGAGTGTAAATACGTCGCCCGCTGTCGGTGCGTATCGATCGAAGATCGAGAATTGGACCTCACCGCGCAAATCGGCGGTGCCATTGACGACCAATTGATCGTAAAGATCGGGGCTTGTGCCGCCCAGCTCCAGCACCAGCATCGCACCGTCATCGAGCATGAAATCACCATTCACGGTCATCATACCAGCCGAGTTGCCGGGCCCGAAAACACCTGTCCCACTCACCGTCAGGGGGCCGGCAATGATGCCCGAACCGCCCAAAATACCACCCGTAATATTGATGGCGTTTAGCTGCATACTTCCGTCGATGACAGTTGAGCCGCTGGTTTGGCTATAGCTGCCGTTGCCCAATACAGACGCGCCTGCATCCACATTGAAGCTGCCGGTGTTGAGGATTTGGCCATCATTTATCAGCGTGCCTTCGTTAGACAGGCTGCCGTTGTTTTTCAAGCTACCGCCAGGGTTATTGATCAATGTCCCAGTATTGCTCAACGTACCGTCGTTGGTCAGCGTGCCGTCGTTGGTCAGCGTGCCGTCGTTGGCTAGGATATGGTTGTTGGTCAAGGTGCCGCCCATGCTGTTGTTCAGCGTTCCGGCGTTGTTCAACATGCTTTCGTTGGTTAGGGAGCCGGTATTGGTCAGGATACCGCCAAGGTTGTTGTTAAGCGTGCCGTTGTTGGTCAGGGTGTCATGATTGTCCAGTTCATTGTTGTTGTTCAGTGTGCCGTCGTTGGTTAGAGCGCGGTTATTGGTCAAGATGCCGCCAAGGATGTTGTCCAGACTCCCTTTGTTGGTTAGCGTTCCGTAGTTTGTCAAC
>JAPKBD010000097.1 GCA_028824965.1 Alphaproteobacteria bacterium
GGGAGTTGAAGGACCATGTGCTGGGCAATCTGGATTTTTATCTGGAACGGTTCGAACGCAATTGCAAGGCTGCGGGTGGCAAGGTGCATTGGTGTTCAACGCCTGAAGATGCCCGCCTGGCCATTTTAAAAATTTGCCAATCCGTCGATGCGAAATCCGTGACCAAAGGCAAATCCATGATTGCCGAGGAAATTCATCTCAACGATTTCCTCGAGAAGAATGACATTGAGCCGGTGGAAACCGACCTGGGCGAATATATTATTCAGTTGGCGGAGGAACCCCCCTCTCACATTATCGGACCCGCGATCCATAAAACCAAAGACCAAGTTTCTGATCTGTTTTTAAAGCACCACGCCAAACTGGGCCGCACCGAACGTCAGACCGAACCGCCTAAAATGGTCAATGAAGCCCGCGAAATTCTACGGCAGAAATATTTCGATGCCGATGTGGGCATCACAGGCGCCAACTATCTGATCGCGGAAACCGGCAGTTCGATCATCGTCACCAATGAAGGCAATGGCGATCTGACCCAGACTTTGCCCAAGATCCACATCGTCGTGGCGTCTTTGGAAAAGGTCGTGCCCACATTGGAAGATGCGACGACATTTCTGCGCCTGTTGGCGCGCTCTGCCACGGGTCAGGAATTTTCCGCCTACACCACAATCTCCACCGGCGCGCGGCGGGACGATGATGTCGATGGGCCTGGCGAATATCATGTGGTCCTGCTGGACAATGGCCGCTCTGCCATGTTGGGCAGTGAGGTTCAGGATATGCTGCGCTGTATTCGCTGCGGTGCCTGTATGAACCATTGCCCGGTTTACCAGTCCGTGGGCGGCCATACCTATGGCACGGTTTATGTCGGTCCTATGGGTGCGGTGTTATCGCCGGCCCTGCTGGGCGTCAGCGATACCAAGCATTTGCCGTGCGCCTCCACCCTGTGCGGGCGGTGTGAGGAAGTTTGTCCGGTGTCCATTCCCCTGCCACGTCTATTGCGGCAATGGCGACAACGCAGTTTTGAAGCGGGCGATCTGCCCAGCCTTGAACGTTGGGGTTTGTCTACTTGGGCCTTCTTTGCGAAACGGCCCTGGCTGTATGGCGCAGGCGCGCAACTGGCCATGCGAGGCCTGGCCTATCTGGGTCGCAAAAAAGGCCGCGTACAAAAACTATGGTTCGCAGGTGGCTGGACGGATGGCCGTGACCTGCCCGCGCCCGAGGGTCAGACTTTCCAGGAACGCTGGCGCAAACAACAGCGTGGGCGGAAACTCTCATGAGCGCTAAATCAGGACGGGACACAATTCTGGGATCGATCCGACAATCATTGGGACGCCCCGCCCTAAGTGCGGATGCGAAACGTGATTTGGACGAGCACATCACCAAACACAGATCCAACTTGGTTCCGGCTCGGGGCAAGGGCGAACACGGTGAGCTGGTGGAACGCTTTCAGGAAATGGCAAAGGCCGCGTCCTGCACCGTGGCTATCATTCCGGATGAGGCAGGCGTCCCGGCGGCGGTCGCGGATTATTTGCGCGCCAATAATTTGCCGACACAAGTTACCCTGGCCCCCGATGACTGGTTGACCGGTTTGGATTGGGACAGCCAAAGCCTGCTGGAAACCAAACAGGGCAAGGCGGGCATCGATGACCTGGTCTCTGTCACCCCGGCCTTTGCCGCTGTCGCGGAAACCGGCACCTTAGTGGCCTTGTCGGGCGCGAACCATCCGACCACATTGAATTTTGTACCCGATTATCATGTGGTGGCCCTGCGAAAATCACAAATTGTCGGGGCCTATGAAGATGTCTGGGCGAAATTGCGCAAGGCCAATAAACAGGGCCGTGGATTTACCATGCCGCGCACAGTGAACATGATCACCGGGCCGTCGCGCACGGCGGACATTGCCCTGACCATTGAATTGGGTGCCCATGGCCCCCGCAGCCTGCACATTGTTTTGGTCGATGACGAAACCGACGGCGAAACTAATGGCGAAACTGGGTAAGGCTAAATCCCGCAGGGCTGTGGCCGCACAGATCGACGGCGACGCGTTGTTCGAAGCAGCGGTGCGTGATGCGGAACCATTAAAGGGCCGGCCATCGCTGCCCCCGCGTATTCCGAAAAAGACAAAAGCGCGCCCGGCTGCTGTGCGCGCCAGCGGGAAACCACCTAAAGCCGCCCGCCCGACAGTTAAGACCCCCATCACCCCCATTGCTCGGGCGCCCTTGCCCGTTAATAGTCGTGGCGAAGGCGGCCCCAACAGCGGACTGGATAAACGCAGCGCCGAACGTTTGCGCCGGGGGCAGATGGTGATCGATGGTCGATTGGATTTGCATGGTCAAACCCAGGCGGACGCCCATCGTGCCGTACATGCCTTTGTCGCTGCCGGCTATCGTTCGGGTAAACGCTGCGTTTTGATCATCACGGGCAAGGGCGGTGCGCGGGATGATTTCGATAGCAGCTTTATGCCGGATCGTGACAGTGGTGTTCTGCGTCGCAATCTGCCTCGTTGGTTGGGAGAGCCGTCTGTGCGGAATATGATCTTGCGTTTGCAAAGCGCCAGGCCGCAACATGGTGGGGACGGTGCCTACTATGTTTTGCTGCGGCGGAAACGCTGAGGCGGTTTTTTTTCGGTTTAATTTGGGGGAGGTTCGAGATGCTGTTGGAAGGATCCTGTCATTGTGGCGCTGTCCACTTTTCGGTCAACAGCCACGCGCCCCAACCCTATCAACGATGCTATTGCTCCATCTGCCGCAAGGCGGGCGGTGCGGGCGGTTTCGCCATAAACCTTTTGGGCGACAACGACAGCATGAAGATTACGGGTGAGGAAAACCTGTCCGTATATCAGGCTTTGAAAAACGGCGAACCTTCAAAACACCAACGATACTTTTGCAAAAATTGCGGCAGCCACTTGTGGGCCTGGAATGAAAACTGGCCAGACTTAGTGCACCCCCTGGTATCGGTCATCGATACGCCCTTGCCCCGGCCTGAGCATTTTGTCGATATCATGCTGGATAGTGCCGCGCCTTGGGTGGCCTTGCATGACGGCGATAACATCGAACGCTTTGATGAATATCCCGAACAATCCATCGAAGATTGGCATAAAGGTCAAGGTGTGTGGCAGGGGGATGACTGATCCAATGTCCGGCGGCAAGGCCGGGCTGACGCCCTTCGGCGTGCGCATCCGCGGCCTGCGCCGGGCCGAAGGGGTCAGCCGTCACCTGTTTTGGTGGATCAGATCTGCGGCTACTTTCACATTATCTGGGATGAAGCTGATGCGGCGCGTACCTTGGCAAAACTTAGCCACCCCCGCGTGGTGATCGACACAACGCAGACCGGCCCGGAAGCAACAGAGCTGGCCAACCGTCTGGCTGAGAGCGTCAACGATCTAGCCGTCGATAAAGTAAAACAAATGCTGGCCGTGATGACGGCGGCGAAAGCAGGAGAATAGGCATGCGTGAATTAATCTACGGAACATATGACCAGGCTGGCCTGGACCGGGAATACGACAACCGCAACAAAGTTGCGGGTGCGTTGGGTTTCATGAAAGCCTTTAGCGATGATAGCGCCGAGCTGCGCCAACAGCTGGCGGGTCAATTGAATGTTCAGTTCGGCCCCGGCGTGGACGAAACCCTGGATGTGTTCCCCGCCGCAGATGGTTCGGTTGGTTCCGTTCCTATTCAGGTATTCATTCATGGCGGCTATTGGAAGATGCTGACCAAGGATGAATTTTCCTATGTGGCGCGGGCCTTCTCACCGAAAGGTGCCGCGACCGTTGTCGTGAATTACGGCTTGATCCCAAATATTGATATGGATGAACTGGTGCGCCAGTGCCGGGCCGCCCTGGCCTGGACCTATCGTAATGCGGACAGCTTTGGCGGTGACCCGGATCGCATTTTTATTTCCGGCCATTCAGCAGGTGGCCATTTGGTTGCCATGATGATGGCGACGGACTGGCCCGATTTTGCGACAGGGTCATCAGATTTGCCGGCCGATCTGCCGGCTGATTTAATCAAAGGCGGATGTGGAATTTCGGGCCTGTATGATCTGGAACCGATCCGCCTTTGTTTCCTTAATGACGATTTGAAGTTGGGGGTAGGGGAAGCCGAACGTAACAGCCCCCTGAATTTGGCCCCCGCCACACAGCGTCCCTTGTTGTTGGTGGTTGGCGGTGATGAAGGCCCGGAATATTTGCGTCAAAGCGAAGGTCATGCAGCGGCCTGGCGGGCCAGAGGCGTTGACGTTGAAGTGGTTGTTTTGCCCGATCAGAATCATTTTTCCATCGTTGATCAATTGAACGACCCGACCGCCGATCTAAGTCAATTGATCCTGCGGCAGATGGGTTTGTAAGCCCCCTCCAGAAACCGGACTTAGGGCTGGACTGACCTTGAACTAATCTCAGCCAGAGTCTGGCGCAGTATTTCCCCTTGATATAAGGGTTTACAAGACCAACATATCAGACGTAATATGGTTTTGTTGACATATATCGAACTATAATAATACGAAACGATCTGTTGAGGGCTGAGGCGAGTGAGTGAAACTTTAACTTCGGTCAATTAGTATGAACCGTTCAATATCGAAAGTGCTGGGGTATGTCAGAGCATTGTGATTTTAGTGTAAAATTCTGGGGCGTTCGGGGCAGTATCTCGATCTCTGATCCGGAATCAGTTCGCTACGGCGGCAACACGTCCTGCCTGGAAGTCCGATGTGGCGATCGTTTGCTTATATTCGATGCCGGATCAGGGCTACGATATCTTGGCAATAAATTGGTGGAAAGCGGCGAAACCATCGATGCCGATCTATTCCTCACCCACACCCATTACGACCACATTTGCGGCATTCCATTTTTTAAACCCTTTTTCAATCCACAGAATACCTTCCGCCTGCGCGCGGGGCACCTATTGCCGGAAAACGACCTACGGTCCGTGCTGTGCAATTTAATGACCTCACCATTATTTCCGGTACCCTTGGAAATCTTTCAATCAAAAATCGAATTCCATGACTTTTTGGTTGGCGACACATTGAATGCGGGGCCAGATGTGGTGGTGCGGACGGCGTCGCTGAACCATCCTGACGGCTCGTCAGGCTATCGGGTCGAATTTAACGGCCAGTCCATCTGCTATTTGACAGATACGGAACATGTTGAGGGTGAATTGGATCAGACGATCCTCAAATTGATCGATGGCGCGGATATCGTGATATACGATTCCATGTTCACGGAAGAAGAATACAAGAAATGCGTCGGTTGGGGCCATTCCACATGGAAAGCGGGGGCAGACCTTTGTGATGCCGCAGGCGTCCCCCAGTTCGTCATTTTCCACCATGACCCTGATCACAATGATGAGTTCATGGACGGTATTGCAGAAGCTGCGGAAGCCTACCGCCCCGGCACAGTTGTGGCTCGGGAAGGCATGGTGATGCATCCGAAATGGCGGGACGCGGACGCACCTCTCATTCAGCGTCAGGCGGTACCTGCGGGTTAATCCCTGAAATCCTTGCTGTCTGTTGCCCGATTTTGTGCTAGTTCAAGACCAATAATAATTTACACTGTGATACAACACTCCCGTCATCCTCGGGCGTAGCGTAGCGCAGACCCGTGGATCCAGGGCAGCATAGATGTGCGCTTGTTGCTCTGGATTACCGGGTCAAGCCCGGCAATGACTTAGATAATTCGGTGTTGTGCAGTGTGGTCATGGACCCTACCGCAAAAAATGTAACCTTGGCGGCGTATGAGGGGCGGAATGCACAGGCGCAGTATGCGGTTGGGTCTTTTAACAGTGCTGGGCCTGGCCCGGCGCGGATTTTTTATTCCCTATCGTTATGCCGATACCCTGCCCTTTCCAGGCCGCAATCCCACCTATCCGCCTTTGACAGAATTAATGGCAGCGGCGGAACCCACCTTTGCGGCGTTGTTGCGGGATATCGATACGTTCGAAGATGCCTTGGCGGTCATGGCAGATGAACCACCCCCTAGCCCCCGCCTGGCCCAGGACTGGTTCCCAACGCTTGATGCCACAGCCGCCTATGCCCTGGTGCGGACCCTGGCACCGAAGCGTATTATCGAAGTTGGCTCAGGACATTCGACCCGGTTTATGAAGCGGGCCGTGGATGATGGTGGCTTAGACACACATATTATTGCCATCGATCCGCAACCAAGGCGATATGTGGATCGACTGGATATAGAATTCATAAAATCCACCTTGAACGGCGTTGATCTGGATATTTTTTCCGATCTGGCAGCTGGCGATATCCTGTTCATAGACTCCTCTCACATCCTGATGCCCGGCAGTGACGTGGATGATCTGTTCAATCGGGTGATCCCGACCCTGCCGTCCGGCACGCTGATCCATATTCATGATATTTTTCTGCCCGATGATTATCCCATGATCTGGGATTGGCGCGGATACAACGAACAACAGGGCGTGGCCCCAATGTTGTCCAGCGGCGGTTTTGAAGTGTTGTTTGCCTCAAACTATGTGGCAACACGCATGGCGGCAGCAGTGGCGGCGTCCGCCGTTGCGCGTTTGCCGGGTAAGGTGGACAGCCTACCTGCCAGCCTGTGGCTGCGGAAAAAGTAGCGCCATGATATTGGCGGGGGCGCGAAACAAATTACGGCGCGACAAGGCGCTGCCCCCTCGGGTCGCTGACGCCATTCGCGAACATCAGTTAAAAAGCGAAATTCTCATCGCCTGGGGGCAATTGCTGGTCGGGGCGACGTGGGCCAGCCTGTATGCCTTGGCACCCAAAACGTCTGCCGCTACGGCGATGATCGAACCAGTGCCCATCGCACTCGCCTCGTATCTGGTATTTTCAATTCTACGGCTGGCGCTGGCCTATCGCGGCTTTGCTGCAACCTGGTTTCTGGCCCTGTCCGTGTTGGTGGACATGGCCATTCTTATGGGCCTGATCTGGAGCTTTCACATCCAGTATGAACAGCCCGCGTCCTTTTATCTGAAGGCACCGACCTTGTTGTACGTGTTCATATTTATTGCGTTGCGGGCCCTGCGATTTTCCGCCGGCTTTGTCATATTGACGGGGGCAGCGGCGGCGTGTGGCTGGCTGCTCATGCTCTATTATGCCATGTCGACATCCCAGGCACCGAATATGGGGGTGACCCGGGACTATGTCGCATACATGACCTCCAATCTGATCCTGATCGGGGCAGAGTTTGATAAAGTCATTGCCATTTTGCTGTCTACGGCCATTTTGGCCATCGCCCTGTGGCGGGCTCGGCGGCTGTTGGTGGGGTCGGTGGTGGAAAGCCAGGCCCATTCCGATTTGGAGCGTTTTTTCGCACCCGAAATCGCTCACCAAATCGTCCATGCGGAACAACGCATAGAGGCCGGCCAGGGTGAAGTGCGCCGGGCCGCCATCTTGGTTTGCGACATCCGCGGCTTCACGCCAATGGCTATGGGCATGGACCCGGATTATCTGATGAAGTTGCTCGCCGATTATCAAACCCGCATGGTACGTGTCATTCAGGACCATGGGGGCAGTATTGATAAATTTATGGGTGACGGCATCATGGCAACCTTTGGTGCGGCATTGCCAACCGAAACCTATGCGGCGGACGCCCTGCGCTGCATCGAAGACCTGGGTCAGGCGGCCTGGGTCTGGCACGATGAACGGCAAAGCACGGGGGAAATGCCCCTGGATATCGGTTTTGCGGTCAGTGCCGGGCCTTTGGTCTTTGGCGCGGTAGGCGATGGGGAGCGGCTGGAATTCACGGTGATCGGCGAACCGGTCAATTTGGCCGCCAAACTGGAAAAAGCCAACAAGGCGGAAGCGGTATCAGCCTTGACTACAGCGGCAACTCTGGAAATGGCCCAGGCGCAAGGGTATGAACCGCCCCCATCTTTGGAACATCGCGCCCAACGGCCCATTGAAGGCACCGGCGCGCCCATGGACCTGGTTGTTTTGCTGTCCTAGAGCATTTCCGACGAAGAAATGCCTAAGCGCCTGGGACTCTTAAAAATAGAGCAATTTTTCCAATCACTTAGAATTGCGAAGCGATTCACAGTTGATCGGAATTGCTCTAACAACTAGTTGAAAAAAACCGGCGACCCCCATAAAGAAGCCGCCGGCCTGATTTTATCGCCTAGCGCAGAATGCTATGACACTCCTATCACAGCATAAAATGCAGCAGATTTAATCCAGCTCCAAGCCGTCCATGCCGGAGTTCTTGCGGGCCAGCTCGCACATTTTGCGGATCTCTGGGCCCAGTTCGGACGGGCTTGCAATCTGCTCTATCTCGGCACCACGACGCCAGCCTTCACAAACCGCGACCATGCCCGCACCGGCCTGGATGATCCGGCCGGAAATATCGTGGGCTTCTTCACTGGCCAGATAGACCACCGATGGCGCGACCCAGCGGGGGTGGCGCATTTCAATCTCTTCCTCAGTGTATTCCCGCAGGCCATCGGTCATGCGGGTATAGGCAGAGGGTGAGATGGCGTTGACGGTGACGCCGATGCGGCGCAACTCCCGCGCTGCAATAACGGTAAAGGCGGCGATGCCGGCCTTGGCCGCGCCATAGTTGGTTTGCCCGACGTTGCCATAAATGCCAGAGGTGGAGGTGGTGTTGATAATCCGACCGTGGACCGGGCCGTCAATTTCCTTTGACCGCTCCCGCCAATAGCTGGCGGCATGGCGGGCTGGGGCGAAGGTGCCTTTCAAATGCACCTGGATCACGGAATCCCATTCTTCTTCCGTCATGTTTACCAGCATACGGTCACGCAGAATGCCTGCGTTGTTGACCAGAATGTCCAGTTTACCGAATGTGTCGACGGCCTGGTCGATCATGTTTTTGGCACCGTTCCATGACGACACATCATCGCCGTTGACCACGGCTTCACCACCCGCTGCAATGATTTCATCGGCCACCTGTTGCGCCGGTGTTTTGTCTGCGCCGCTGCCATCAACGGCCCCGCCCAGATCATTGACGACAACTTTCGCGCCTTCTTTGGCCAACAGCAGGGCGTTTTCCCGGCCCACGCCGCGGGCAGCACCGGTTACGATGGCGACACGATTTTCGCATAAACCTGACATTGATAACTCTCCTTTGGAACATTTCTATGAAGCTGAAATTTGCTGGCCCAATCATACGAACTTCGGCGCGGCTGTGACAGTCGGAAATCACGCCTCTGGACCCCGACACTTAATAATAGAGCAATAGGAATTGCTCTATGGGATCACATGATGGATAAATATCAGAGCAATTTGATGGAGGCGGTAGCTATGACAACAACCGGCGTTGTTCTTTCACAAATCCAACAGGATCGGTTCTGGCGCGATGGCTATATCGTTGTTGATGGTGCCGTTGCCCCCGATGCCCTGACCCGTTTGCGCCAGCAGATGGATGACTGGGATAATGAAAGCCGCGCCCATACAGAACCTTATGGCGAACCGACCGTCGATGGGCGGCCGCGGTTTGACATGGGGGCGGAACATTCCGCGGAACGCCCGGCCCTGCGGCGGATCAATAACCCATCTGAAATTTCCGACGACTTTAATGCCGCCATGACCAATGCGCCCATGGTTGATATGGTTGCCGATCTGATCGGCCCGAACGTCAAATACCATCATTGCAAAATCAATACCAAGCTGCCCGGCAGCCAGACCGTGGTGCGCTATCACCAGGATTTTCCCTATACGCCACACACCAACGACGATGTCATTACGGCAATGCTGTTGCTGGACGATGTGGATGAAGGTAACGGCTGCCTGATGGTGGTGCCGGGCACCCATCGAGGGACCATCGATAGTTTGTTTCAGGGCGGCACGTTTACCGGCATGGTGGCACCTGCGTTGGAACAGGATTATCTGGCCCGTCAGGTTCCCATCGAAGGCAAAGCAGGTGCCGTTTGTTTGATGCACACCCGCCTGCAACATGGTAGCGAGCCGAACCTATCGGAGAACCGTCGCCGGGCCATTTATTTGTGTGTTTACAGCGCGGCTGATGCGATCCCCATCGCGCGCAATCCCATGCCCTCAACCTTGGAAGGGACCATTGTGCGCGGCAAAGCCAGTGCGACGGCGCGGATGATCCCGTTGGAGGTGGAGTTACCGCAACAACCCAAATCAGCCTCGTTCTTCACCGTTATCGGGCAGGACTCCGCCAGCGGTGATTAGATTTTCTCGTAAACTTGCGTTCGGGCGGTGATCTTGTCGGTGAACTGATACCAGCCGCGCATCTCGATGAATTCCGGCGTATCCAACGCTTCCGGCCCACTTAGTTCATAAACGGCGACATAGGCGCGGGCCGGTGATTTTGATTTTTCGCCGTCCTTGGTCAGGCTGGCATCCCCGACGGATCGATAGCGATTGCCCGCCAAAACGCCTGGACAGGCCAAGGCTTCGGGCAGATGCACATCATTGTACCACTGGTTCCAGGCGTCCTCGACAGCCGGATCAATTTCAGCATTGACGATCAAAAGATATTTCGATGCATCAGCCATGTTTTCAATCCTTATGGTAGAGTGGCAGATACCTTCTTCGCAGCAAATATCCCGCCACTTTGATAGTCTGTTCCGCCGATGGTGAACTGTCCACCCATTTCGGCCGCGCCGTCGCCGCTACCTGCCATGAAGGAACCGGTAAAAGACCCGCTGCGGCTGGGGTCCGTACCGGCGGGGGCTGTTATGGCACCGACGAATTTGTGCCGGTCTTCCGTCGTGAATTGGGATACGCCCTGCAGGGTCATGCCGCCCAGATCGTAGTTGGCACTGTCGTAGTTGGTAATGGTACCGCTGGACAGGGCTGGGTTATTGAAATTGACGCCGTAGTAGAAATTGCCAGTCCAGGTACGCACGCCGCTGGCGGTAGCGACCGAACCGATAACATGGCCTGAGTAATCCGCCGAACCCGTCATGCCGGCGATTGTAGCCAGATCCTGGACATCACCCACGACCCATGTGGCCAAGTGGAAATCATCGCGAAAAGCGGCTCCCATCAACGGTTGACGATAGATGCTGCCACCCCAAAATCCCCAATTCAGGTATTGGCAATCGCATATGTTCACCCCGGCGGGCAATGTTCCGGCAGGATAGTCTCCAGCGTCAGACGTCACGAGATAAAGATTTAACCCCGTAATTGGATCGAGGTTGGTCGAATTGGATTCAGCGGCTGTTTCAATTGCCGCAAAACCGCGATCATCGACAAAAATGCTTTGCCCGGATGTATTGCCCATGTCGCCGAATGCGCCGATGTCAAGGTCGCCGAAACGCAACAGGGTTTCTTCGAACGGGAAACCCACTTCAGCGTACTGGATGAAGGCCTGAATTTTATTGGTTTCCGCGTTGGTGCGGATTTGCACTTCCAGCGGGTTTGTTTGGTAGCTTTCGAATAGGGCCGTACGGGAAAAACTGCCATCATTCAGGGTTGGTTGGAAAATACCGGCGGTATAGCCCATCAGGTCGCGCGATGAGCGCGGGTCCAATGTGTCCAGGGCACCTATTGCCACGATGTTGGGTTGCACGAAAACATTGTTGGCTACGGCACCAAACTGATCTTGAATGTCCGCTGGGTCTTGCGCATCCGTCGGCACATTGGCGAAGGCGCTTTCCAGGCTGAAAAAGTTGTGGCCGGTGGCACCAAAGAAATCGATGCGATTCTCGTCGTCCTGGCTGGCCAGATAGCCACTAAATTGATGCGTCAATTGTCCCGGCGCCAGCCGTGCGCTGCCGCGCATATTGCCGGTGATATATGGCTGGCCATTTATATCCAACAGTACTTCGCCTAAAAGCAGGCTGACGGCCTCGCCGGCCTGGCCATCACGCAGGGGAAAGGGAAAAATGACCAAAGGCCCGTTGGGCCGAAGCTGCACCGGATGTATCCCACAATATGACCGTATCAGCTTCACCGATGCCATAATTTGGCGACAATGACCCGCCCGACGTTGCTTTGATGAACGGCATCATGGAGCCGAGAACAAAATCATCTTGCAGGTCATAAAATGTGGCCGCTGTGGGGAGGGCGCCTGTAAATGCCTTGCCGGCCCAGGCAAATATCCTATGGCCATTTGCCGCGCTTTCCAGATTAAAGACCACGAAATCGTCGGTTGGCGATATAAAGCCTGAACCGATCAAGGCATCGCCATCAAAGTCTGCATCATTGGTGGTGATGGAAAAACTGCGGCTGCCATCGGTCAAGGTCGTCAGACCTGTCGCGGTGCCGAAAATACCGCCAAATCTTTCAACAGCACTATCCACGATCTGACCCGTAGAAAAAGCGATGGCTGTTGTACCCGTGGTGTCCGTGCCAAAGGCTGGGTCCGCGCTATGCTTTTCGCGTCCAGAGAATGTGCCCGCCAACGTCAACAAGGGCCCCGGTATTGGCGGACTATCGACCGTAGGCTCGGTCGGGTCAGATGGAGGTTCGGAGGAGCTGCTGGTATCTGAGGTCGGGGCTGTGCCAATGCAATTGGTTTGGCCGGCTTCAGTACAGGTTGGCAGAGGGGTCTGGCTGGCTTCTGTGGCGACCTCACTGCCGCTGATGACGGTGGTTGTTACAGGGCTCGTCAGTGATGGTGGTGTGCCGCCGTCAACGCTGCTGGGTTCACTGCTTGAATTCAGGTCGGACATCTGGTTGTTGGAGACGTCTTCGTCGGTAACCGTCGGCCCGCCGGCCGCTGGTGCGATAGCAGCCAACTGCTGCGGTGTTTGTTGGCCACCATCTCCATCATCACCACCGGGCGGTGTTTGTGGATCTTCTAAACCAGACAGGACCTGGGTTAGCTGTGCCTGTGATGTGGGTTGCGGTGTACTGACCCCGCCGCCGGGTGTTTGCGTGACCGTAAAGCCGGGCCGGGTCATAGTTTGTTTCTGATCGCCCGATTGCATGGTGACCTGATCACCAAACAACATTGTGGCGGATGCGGGGGGCAGGGTTTGACCCTGGTTTTGTGCCTGTTGGATTTGCGCCGGGCTATTGACCTGGACAATGGCGACGCCGCCGCGAATACCAATGACGGCTGTCGGGGCCTTGAACAGCACGGCATTTTTCTTAGAGATTTTGCCGCCAACAAAACGGAATAAGCCTTTGGAGACGCTGACGACCAGTTCGCCTTCCCTGGCCTGTGCGTCATAAACGAATTTATCCAGATGCAG
>JAPKBD010000438.1 GCA_028824965.1 Alphaproteobacteria bacterium
TGACCCCAATGATCGCAAGCCGAATTGGTCCTACATGGGGGACCCGGCCATGTTGAACAACGCACCCGCCGGTCTGGCCCGGTTCTGTACCTTGCGGTCCTGGCTGTCGCAATGGAGCTGTGATCTGTCCGCCGCCAATGGCCCGGCGTGTGCAGCGCGTATTTCCGTGCCGGTCTTGGTGGTCGGCAACACAGCTGATGATGGTTGTACGCCCAGCCATACCAACCGCATATTTGAGGCTGTGGCCAGTAAAGACAAGAGTCTGCAGTTCGTCCAGGGTGCCACGCACTATTACTTTGGCCAGCCGGACAAATTGCAGAATGCGGTAGAGACGGTGGATGCCTGGTTGCGCGAGCGTGATTTTTGGGCCTAGAACACGAGACTAACCGTAACCCCAATGTCGTTGCCGGGCTTGACCCGGCAATCCAGGGCGGCAAGATCATTGTTTACTGCCCTGGATCCACGGGTCTCCGCTACTCTACGCCCGAGGATGACAGAGTTTAACATTGCGTGGCCGTTGATGGAGCTTCAACAAATGCGACAGTCAAGATTGCCCGCCGGTGGCGCCAACATATTCATGAAAATCCGGGCAAAGCGGGCCGAGGCGGAAGCACAGGGCCAGCGGCTGCTGGATCTGTCGATTGGGGAGCCAAAGGGCCCCGCGTTGTTGAGCGCACGGACGGCGGCGGCTGAGGCCGTGATGTCTGAGGCGGAGGTCATGCACGCCTATCAATATAACGACAGCGCCGCCGTGCCTAATTTTTCCCGCCGTTTCGTCCGCGCGCATCTCGATGCGGATTTGCCTGATGATGGCGTCGACTATCTGCCAATATTGGGCATCAAACCGATTTTGGGGCTGTTGCCCCTGGCCTGTGGTTGCGCCAATGGCCCGGTTAAGGTCGCCACGATGACAAAGCCGGGTTATCCCATCCCCGCCGATTGGTGCGCCTATCACGTCAACGTGGGTCATTATGCATTGGCCCTGAATACAGCCAACGAATTCCGTTTTGGCCCTGGCGACATCGCATCTGATACCAACCTGATCATGACCAACTACCCCCACAACCCGTCCGGCCAAATTGCCGACCGTGCCTGGCTGGAAACGATCTGCCAATATTGCAGCGATAACGACATCCGCCTGTTCAACGACGCGGCTTATATCTCCCTCAGTCACGATGATGCCTCCATCACCCTGGCCCAGGTGGCGGTGGATTTCCCCGACCTGTCCTGGGCGGAAGGCTACACAGCCGCCAAATTAATCGGCAACGGCACCGGCTGGCACGTCGGTGCCATGGTGGGATCGTCAGATTTCATCAGCGATATGAAAGAGGTTAAAGGCAAAACAGACGCCGGTTTCGTCGCCCCCATGGCCGCAGGCGTCCTGGCCGCGTTAGAGACAGACCAAGCAGGTATCGCAGAATTCCGGGAGATGTACCGCATCCGGCTCGAAATACTAATGGACCTGATGCTGGGCTGCGGCATGCGCCCCGCCAGCCAGCCCAAAGCAGGCTTCTACACCCTGTGGGAAACCCCCAAAACAGCCTTTGGTGAGCCCATAACCAGCGGCGAACACTTCAACTTCACCATGATAGAACGAACCGGCGTCGTCGGCGTCCACTTCGGCGATTTCCTGAGATACGCGGTTTGCGCCGATGTAGCGGCCATGGCCGATGATCTGAAGGCGGCGTTTAAAGAGGCGGCGGTCGCTTACGAATGAGTGGCGGTTTGATAAAGATTTCCAACGACGATGCTCATGGTTGCTTTAAAAATTTGGGTGGTATCGTGATCGGCCAATGTAAAACCAGGTGATTTTAAGCTTAGAAATTGTATAATTGTATAAAACACTCTACCATTGGTAAATAACTACTGATATGCAGGCGTGACCTGTGGTAGCATGGTTTTCTGGACTCAATCCCAATATTCATTCCGCTCTGATTGCAGCGCTTGCAGCAATATTAGGGGTCATCCTCAAAGACCTAGTTGTCGGTCTATGGAAAGAACAGCGTCGCGAACGCAAGAATACACTGGATATCTATCGCAGCTATGCTGACCCTCTTGCCTCTGCGGCGTCCGCCTTATTTTGGCGTCTTCGAGAGACACTAATTGAGGAAGGAAGGGGAGCATTCCTGAAAACAAGCGGTAAATCCACTCAGTTTGACCAGTACAAATATGAGAGCACGCTTTATAGGCTAGCGGTTCTTATCGGCTGGCTTCGCGCTTATCGGCGGGAACTAACGATTTTCTCCTTGAACAACCCAGCAAAACCCAACAGCCTGGCAAGCTCTATCCAGAAGTTTGAAGAGGCGCTTTCGGAAGGCTTTCACGTTGAAATGCAGAGAGTGCGCAGTTTGGCAGATCTCTGGCGACTTCCTTTGCCTGACGACGAGAGAAAAGTTACCGCTCTTGGCGTAGCTTTAGAACAAATTCTCAAACAAGCGCTGGAAACGAAAAA
The DNA here is from genome assembly GCA_028824965.1 of Alphaproteobacteria bacterium. GTDB lineage: Bacteria > Pseudomonadota > Alphaproteobacteria. Next base: position 2,453 of record JAPKBD010000438.1, read on the forward strand.
TGTTTATGTAGCAAATGATCTTAATTCCAAGGATCGCCTTAAGTTAAGTTTATCAGTAGCAAACGAGATGGCGTCACAACTAATACCAAAACACTTAGATCGAGACTCATTTTGATGTTTCCATGTCGAGCAATCTC
>JAPKBD010000098.1 GCA_028824965.1 Alphaproteobacteria bacterium
GATCAAAATTAAAACAAAATTGGCGGAGCGCCTCGGCATTGATTTGCCGATCTTCGGATTTTCCCACAACGTTGAGGTGACCGCGGCGATTACGTCGTCGGGTGGTATGGGCGTCTATGGCATCGCCCATGACGCACCCGAGACTGTTCCGGCGAAGTTGGCCTCCATTCGGAAGCTGTTGGGCGACAGGCCCCTGGGCATTGATATCATGATGCCTAAAGGTATGCCGGAGGATGAGACATTGGCATCCGTGCGCGCGAATCTACCGGATGAACAGGTCGCCTTTGTGGCCAGCCTGACTGAGAAATATCAGGTGCCCCCATCGACGACGAAAACATTCTTCAATTCCGTGCTGCGAACACCCAGCTATTTTGAGGGGCAGTTGCAGGCCTTGTTGGATTCTGACACCGAGTTGGTTGCCTTTGGTGTCGGCCTGACGCCGGACGCTGTTAAACGTCTCCAGGCTCAAGGCAAATTGGTCGGTGCGCTGATTGGCAGTCCCCACCACTTTGATGCTTATCGCGGCCTCGATCTCGATTTTATCGTTGCCCAGGGGACGGAGGCTGGTGCCCATACGGGGCAGATCGGCACAATGGTGATGGTCCCTGAAATCGTGCAGATGGCAGGCGATATGCCTGTGCTGGCGGCGGGTGGTATCGGCCATGGTTCTCAAATTGCAGGGGCTCTGTCCATGGGTGCCCAGGGCGTGTGGTTGGGGACCACGTGGTTATCCTCGAGGGAACACAGCCAGGGCGACCATGCCGTCAGCGATAATTTGCGTGCCAAGCTATTCGCGGCGGGTAGCGGTGATACCGCGATTACCCGAGGCAGCAGTGGTAAGCCGCAACGGCAGATCCGGTCGGCCTGGACGGAAGCCTGGGCGGCACCTGGTGCGCCACCGACCCTGAAGATGCCCTATCAGCATGCGTTGGTGGGTGAATTGCTAACAGCGATTGACGACCACGAGATCGATCAACTGGTTCATTCACCGGCCGGGCAAGGGATTGGGTGGAGCACGTCGGAAAGATCTATCGCCGATATTATGGCAGACCTGGCACACCAAACAGCGATTGGCCTAAAGCGGGGTATCGCGACGTTGGACGAGGGGTAGCTTTCAGCTTTAATTGGCAGACGTAACTATCCAATGTAGCTAACCGGGGCTCATACCGCGCATACGTTCGCTGCGCCGACGCAACAATTCCAGGGTTGCCAACAAGGCGATGGAAATCATCACCAATATGGTCGCCACCGCCAGAATGGTGGGGCTGATTTGCTCCCGAATGCCGGACCACATTTGCCTTGGAATGGTGCGCTGATCAAAACCGGCCAGGAACAACACAACCACAACTTCATCAAAGGATGTGATGAAGGCGAACAATGCACCTGAAATTACACCCGGCAGGATCAACGGCATCATAACCTTGAAAAATGTGGTCGTCGGATTGGCACCTAAGTTGGCCGAGGCCCTGGTCAGAGAGTGGTCAAAACCCACAAGCGTTGCCGTGACAGTAATCACCACAAACGGCGTACCCAGTGTGGTGTGGGCCAGAATGATGCCCAGGAAGGTCTGGGACAGGCCGATGTTCGAGTAGAAGAAATACATACCCGCTGCGGAAATGATCAACGGCACGATCATAGGCGAAATAAGTAAGCCCATGGCGAGGGAACGATAAGGCATGTTTGAGTTGCTTAAACCCAGGGCGGCGAGGGTGCCCAGAATAGTCGCCAATATGGTCGAGGCGATGGCGATGATGAAACTGTTTTTGACGGAATGGGTCCATTGGGTGTTGGAGAGGAAATCCTCGTACCAGCGCAATGAATAGGCATCCGCGTCAAACGACAACATGCCTTGGGTAAAAGTAAAATACGGCTCGACGTTGAAACTCAACGGGATGATGATCAGGATCGGCGTGATGAGGAAGATAAAGATGCAGGCGCAAATCAGACGGAAGGCATAATACCAGCTCGTCTCTATTGGTCCGGCGTATGATGGTAGGGCCATGGGTCTATCCGAGCCTCATATTATCGATACCGACAATTTTATTGTACAGGAAATACAGCGCCAGCACGGATGCCAGCAACATTGCACCCAGCGCGCCCGCCAATCCCCAGTTCAGGGACGATTGCATGTGATAGGCGATCTGGTTCGAGATCAAGGTACCGCCTGTGCCACCGACCAACGCAGGGGTGATGTAATAGCCAATGGACAAAATGAAGACCAGGACACTGCCCGCACCAATACCTGACAAGGTTTGCGGCATATAGACCCGCACAAATGCCACAAACGGATTGGCCCCTAACGATAAGGCCGCACGCATATAGGTCGGGGGAATGGTCTTCATAACGCTGTAAAGGGGCAAGACCATAAAGGGCAGCAAAATGTGTGTCATAGCAATAATAGTGCCGGTTAGATTATGGATCAATTGCAACCTGTTCGCATCATCCACCAAGCCAAAAAAGACAAACAAATCATTCAGCACTCCCTGACTTTGCAGCATGGCGATCCAGGCCGTGGTGCGCACCAGCAAAGACGTCCAGAACGGCAATAGGACAAAGATCATCAACAGGTTGGAATAGCGCAGGGGCAAGGTCGCCAACAGATAAGAAATTGGATAGGCCAATACGACGCAGATGATTGTGATGGCCATACTGATGGCAAATGTCCGCCCGAATAATTTGCCATAGATGCGCCGATTTTCCGGCTGCATGACAATCTCGCCTGTCTTGTCGTATTTCATGTCCATGGCATTTAGGTAATAGCCGATGGTATAGGGGGCAGCGTTACGCTTGATCACATGCCATGTTTCCAGATCACGCCATTTTTTATGCATCTTCATGACTTTGGCCTTGTACGGCCCTTCTTTGAGTCGTTTGGACTTCCGCGCAGAGGAGGTGATCATGCTGCGTAAACCGGATTTTTCGTAGTTTAGGCGAGTACCCACTTTCCCAATCTCACGTGATTTGGCGCCCGCCTGTAAATCGGCGACCAGGGCTGCATAAACGGGTTCTTCTGGAAAATCCTTGCCGTCCCAATTCGCCAATGCAGCGGAGGTCTTTGGCATCAAGGTTCCCACGTGCCAGTTGTCGACACTGCGGAAGGTCATATCAATAATAGGGATCAAAAACGCGAACAGGACAAATATCAGCAGCGGTGCCACTAACATCAAAGCCCGCATGCGGTTCTTACGTAGGGCGCGGTTCAGGCTTTCTTTTAAGGGCCTGCCGTCGGCGGCAAGGACAACTCCGTTATTCGCGGTATCCACTGCCATGCCTGTGCCCCAACAAAATTTCTAAATCAAAAAATAATCAAATACTCAAAACAATTCGAAAGATGTTGGATGTTTGATGTGCGGGGCAGGTCGTCCTGCCCCGCACGCCCAAACACTGATCGACTGCGCTTATTGCAACAGCCAAGCCGCGAAACGTTCTTTCATCTCGTCGGAGTTATCAGCCCACCATTTGAAGTCGGTGAGGAAGCCTTGGTCGGCATACTTGGTCGGCATGTGGGGGCCCATTTCAATGCCCAGTTCCGCATGCTTGGCGACCATGGGGCCGGACGACTTACGCGCCGGACCGTAGGAGATGTATTTAGCTTGATCCGCCAACCGTTGCGTATCGGTGGAGAATTTCAGGAACTTCATCGCCTCTTCGATATTCTTGCCCTTGGCGGATACCACATAACCATCGATATCCAGCACCTGGCCGTCCCACAGCATGGAAAAGGGTTGTTTTTCTTCTGCAATGGCAGAGAACCAACGACCATTGTAGCCTGTGCCGAACACGGCTTCACCATCCGCCAAAAGCTGCGGTGGTACCGCACCAACCGTCCACCAGATCACCTGATCTTTGATGGTCGCCAGTTTGGCAAATGCACGGTCCTTGCCGGCATCTGTGTCTAGCACTTCATAGATTTTGTTCAATGGAACGCCGTCTGCCAGCAAAGCCCATTCCAGATTGTTCTGCGGGCTTTTCTGCAAGGTGCGCTTGCCGGGGAAGTTTTTGAGGTCAAAGACATCCTTCATGGAGGTTGGCTTTTTGCCGCCCCAGGCATCGTCGCGATAGGCGAAGACTGTGGAATAAATAATCAGCGGCACAAAACATTCGGACTGCAGGGTGCCGTCCAGGAAATCTTTCGACGCTGCGGTGCCGTCAGGCGCCTTGGCCAATTCCATGTCTACATTGATGGGACGGAACATGCCCTCATCGCAGCCAACAATGGCATCGGCGATCACGACGTCGACCACATCCCAGGTGACGTTACCCGATTCCGTCTGAGCCCGCATTTCAGCCAAACCGCCACTGTAATCAATGGAATTGATCTTCGTGCCGGTCATCTTGGTATAGGGCTGATGATAGGCTTTCATCTGGCTGGTGGTATAGGCGCCACCCCATGAAACCACATTCAGTTCACCCGCCTGGGTGGCTGTTGTCATGCCCGCAATCGCCATACCGGCGACGGCAAGGGCGGAATATTTCAACATTTTTTTCATTTCAATAATTCTCCCTAGTTACGTCTTTGAAGTTTTACGTTGTTGCAGTTTCTGATTTAGTTTCTTGTTATCAATTATGCGTCGAGCGCGCGGCAATCGTCCGCCTCCCAGCCAATTTTCGTCACATCGCCTTCTTTCATATGCACATGGCCATGTGAATTCGGTACTTTGACGATGAAATCACTAATGCCCGATAGGCTAACCCGGCTGCGGATGTGATCGCCCAGATAAATCAATTCTTCGACTTTTCCTTCCAGGTAATTTGTCGATGTCCCTTCCGCAGCACCGATGGTCACCCGTTCCGGACGAAGTGATAGCGTGGTGCGAGAGCCGACACCGTCCACATTGACACAAAGTGCCTTGACCATACCGCCGCCGCCCTCCAACTCCACCTGGCAGTAATCTCCATCAATGGATTTAACTTCGCCGTACAGGCGGTTGTTCTCACCAATAAATCCGGCGACAAAGGCATTCTTGGGTTTTTCGTACAGCTCATCCGGCGGGGCCAGTTGTTGGACGATGCCATCGTCAAACACAGCAATACGATTGGACATGGTTAGGGCTTCTGACTGGTCATGGGTCACGTAAACCATGGTGACCTGCAATTCCTCGTGGATGTGTTTGATCTCGTATTGCATTTCTTCGCGCAGATTTTTATCCAAAGCACCCAGCGGTTCGTCCATCAGCACCAATTGCGGCCTGAACACCAATGCCCGGGCCACGGCGACACGCTGTTGCTGTCCGCCCGACAATTGTGCGGGGCGACGATCACCAAAGCCGCCCAGGCGAACCATATCCAAGGCACCCAACACCTTTTCCGCCGTCTCGGATTTGCTCATACCGCGTACTTGCAGGGGAAAGGCCAAGTTCTCGGCCACGGTCATGTGGGGGAACAGGGCATAATTCTGGAACACCATGCCAATGCCGCGTTTGTGTGGGGGTACATTGTTGATGGGAACGCCATCAAGGTAGATTTCGCCGTGTGTCGCAGGCTCAAACCCCGCCAGCATCATCAGGCAAGTTGTCTTGCCGGAGCCCGAGGGCCCCAACATGGTGACAAATTCGCCCCGCGCCACTTCTAGGTTGAAATCCTTAACTACAAGGGTTTCACCATCGTAACTTTTTTGCACCGACTCAAATTTGACAAGTATGTCCTTTGCTTCAGACATTTAATAACACCGCCCCAGTTTTTCTTTTCCGGTCTGGGATTTTTGCTATCCCGTGACCATTTGTTAATTTCACTTTACCATAAAATTCTAATTGTGATAGCTCGGAAATGTCTCCATTGAGTTCGGTCGCTTTCGGACCATTTTCTGACGCCCCTGGGCCAATATCACAGTCACATTCCGCTATGCATATGCCGCATATCAGCGTTGCAAACTTGACGCATTCGCTGGTTAGAAATCGCGCCTATATGTGCGCCATAATTGATCCATCCACTCATGTGCACAAAGGGAGAATTGCCATGAATACGAACCTGAATACCACGACGATGGCACCCCATTCCGTGCTTGTTTCGACCGTAAGCGACCTCATCGCCCCGATCGTCTATGTAATATCCGCAGCCGTTGTATCCGTGTTTTCCAGGGCCAAACGCAGCGACAAAAACAAGGGCGTAGTATCAATGGCATCGCAGGCTCCATATGTAGCGCCTCACGTTGCCCCTCACGTCGCAATGGTTATGGTCCCCGGCAAATTCGTTACCGAACCATTTAGCCACCACTAATTTCGACACGATTAATGTTTCGATGAAAGGTCGGCCCCCGATGAGGAATTCGCGGGGCCGACTTTTTTCATTGCTGTTCGATAACATTGTGAATGACACCCGCGCTCAGCAATTCGGCATGGCTTGGGAACCAGATCTCCTGATGTGTTAATTTGAAGGCGCGTCGCAGGAAATCATCGGATATGCCTTGCAGGCGATAAAATGCGATCTCCTTTTCCTGTTCTCCCTCCAAATCATAGAGGGGGACGGGAAAGCGCAAATCAATGCCATATTGATGAAAGCCAATTTTACCGGCTTTGCCCAACTGTCTTTTTAGGCCGCCAATAAACAATGTGGCACAGGCTGATTTGCAGCTGCCAAAGACATAAGTGTTCAGGCCGCGGGATTTGATCATCTGTGCGATGCCACGACCCTCGTAGACCTGTCCGCCATCGCTGTTTAGAACGATGCCTGTCACCGATGGGTTTTGATCCAGCAGGTTCGATAAATTCTGACGTAATCCCAGCTCAACAATACCGTTGAATAATATCCGCTTGCCATTTGGACTGATGCTCAATGAATATTGACTGGCCCGCGCCTTTTCCAATGCCAACGGATCCTCGACAATAAACTTATCGGTCGTCAAAGATTGATAGGAAACCAAAAGGCTGAGCAGGGTAAAGGCCAGGGAGGTGGTGATCGCCAAATAGGTCACCCAGACCCAGACATCGGAATTGATCCCGCCTTCCTGGCCTTTGATAGCCCTTAGCACGCCGACAATCTGCCAGGGATAGATAATACCGTGACAGAGGACGCAAAAAATCACTGTTGCAACGATTGCATCGGATCGTACTGGAATAAATGGGGGCAACGTAAAGCGATCCGAAAACAATATGGCGGTCCGGAGCAAAACCAGGTTTATCCAAAGTGACCAAAGCAGGGGCTGCGCGCCGTGCCAGTGGTTCCGGACGTATTTCATTCAGCGATGACCTGTCTAAGTTCACGAAACAGAATATTTGCTGACTTTGGCATTATTGCATAGACGAAGCGAACCATTGCGCGGTATGAGCCGCCAGTAAATATTTCCAGACCAATTTTGTACCTAGCCAGCCACCCCCGCCCGATAAGGGTGGACTATTGGAATGTTGCCATGTTTCAGGTGCCATGTTTAAGGTAATTTCAAACAGTTGGGCGCTCTTCCTGGGCCTCGGGCTGATCATGCTTGGCAATGGCTTGCAGGGGTCGCTTCTGGGGGTGCGGGCATCGCTGGAAGGGTTCGGGGTCACGGCCACAGGCTTGATTATGTCCGGCTATTATGTGGGCTTGTTAAGTGGTGCCACGATGGTGCCGAAGTTTGTGGCGCGGGTGGGGCATATTCGCAGTTTTGGCGCGATGGCATCGCTCGCCTCCACCTCCATCCTGGTGCATGTGGTTTTCATCGACCCCTGGGTCTGGTGGGCCATGCGCTTTGTCACCGGTTTTGCCTTTGCCGGCCTGTTCGTCGTTGCGGAAAGCTGGCTGAACGACGCCGCTGAAAATGATACGCGTGGGCAATTGCTCAGCTTTTACATGCTGATCACATTGGGCGGTATGGCGGGTGGTCAATTCATGTTGAATATCGCTTCTCCGTCCAGTTATGAGTTGTTCGTGTTAATCTCCGCCCTGGTCAGTTTGGCGGTTATTCCCATTTTATTGTCCGTCTCGAAGGCACCTGAATTCAATACCTCAGAATCGGTCAGCATATTCCAGCTCTACCAGGTTTCCCCCCTCGGCGTGTTCGGCATGCTGGTCAACGGTGTGATGATGGGCGCAATATTCGGTATGGGTGCCGTTTATGCCACCGCCATCGGGCTGTCCGTCAGCGAAGTCGCCCTATTCATGGGCAGCATGGTTATGGGCGGTGCCATCCTGCAATTCCCCCTGGGCCGGATGTCGGATATTCTGGGTCGCCGACAGGTCATCGTCGGGGCCAGTGCGGCGGGGGTGGTTGTTTCTATATTTGCCACAAACTTCGCATATGACGGTTGGGTTTTGTATCTCGTGGTCGCATTGATGGGTGGTTTTGCGACGCCCCTATATGCCCTTTGTGTGGCCCATACCAATGATCACCTCAGCCCCTCTCAGATGGTTGCAGCTAGCGGCACCTTGGTTCTGGCCGGATCTATCGGTGCCTGCCTGGGCGCGCCGATCACCGCTGTGGCCATGGATCAATTTGGCACGCAGGCGTTCTTTTACACCATTGGTATGTCTATGGCGGTTGTCTGCGTCTTTGGTGTCTGGCGGATGACCCAGAGGGAGGCAATTGCCAGCGAAGATACCTCTGATTTTGTCGTCCTGGCACCCACGCCCATGAGTGCGGTGTTAAACCCGGAGATTGAGTTGGAGGAGATCGTCACCGCCAGCGAGGTGGACGCAGAGGCCGTGCAGGAAAGCTTTGAGGAGCTGGTCAGCGAATTGGCGAACCCGGAATAGGGACGCGCCAGCCGAATTCTGAAAGAAAACAGGGCTATGCCCACTTTTGAAGGCGGAATTTTGTTGTATTTGAGAGCGGTACAAGTATTCTCTGAGGTAATGAATTTAGTGCGGCTTAGTTGTTTTGGGAGAGCGAGCATATGGCTCAGATAAAAGTATCAGATTACACCACAGCGGAACGGGCGGCTGAGCGGGTCGCTACCACGCAAGTGCAAACCGCACAGGTTATGCAGGCGGGTTTTGCCGCGTTGTTGGGCATGGCGCTTTTCATCGGCGTGGCTTTTTCCCACCCGACGGCTATTCACAACGCCGCCCATGACGGCCGTCATGGTATTGCCGTCCCCTGCCACTAATTTTTAGGTTGAGATAAGCAATTATGGGTTTCTTTCGGTCCATTTTGCTATGCGGTCTGATCGCCGGCGTCGTTGCAGGTTTTGCACTCACGGCCCTACAGAGCGTAAAGGTCTATCCGCTGATCTTTGCTGCGGAGGAATTTGAAGGCGGTGGTCATGACCATGGCAGTCATGACCATGGTGAAGTTAAGGCGACGTCGGAAACAGCTTCTAAATCCGTAACAAAACCCGCTTCCGAGCCTTGGATGCCCGCAGCTGGCGTCGAACGGCTGTTCTATTCCCTGCTATCAAACATATTGATGGGCGTTGGCCTGGGCATGGTCCTGGCCGCGATCTTCGCCCTGCGTGATGTGGAAAGTTGGCGACAGGGTGCGATTTGGGGCTTGGGCGGCTTTATTGCCGTTAATATGGCGCCTGCATTTGGCCTGCCACCGGAATTACCTGGGATGCCCGCAGGCGAATTACTGGCGCGGCAGACCTGGTGGTTGGCCACCGCGCTCCTGACTGGTGCGGGGATCGCTTTGATATTTCTAACAGCGAACCTGGTCTGGCGTGTTGGTGGTGCGGCCTTGATCGCCTTGCCGCATATTTATGGTGCACCCCATCCTGACACTTTGGCCAGTGATGTACCCGCGACATTGGCGGCGGATTTCGCGACGGCCAGTTTGGCCAGCAATCTGATTTTCTGGGCGATCCTGGGCATTATCGCGGCAGAGGTCATGTCCCGCGTTGGCGTAAACAGGGATGCCCGTCCAATCTAATCCGTCAGCCTGATCCGTTAAATTAGGCCGCTAATCTGACTTTTCGGCGACGCCCGCATCGGCAAAACTGGCCATCCCGGCATGGGTTGCCAGGGCGGCGCGCAGCAATGGAATTGCGGTTGCGGCACCCGATCCCTCACCAAGGCGCATTCCAAGGTCAAGCAAAGGCACCAAGCCTATTTTGGTCAACAGACGTCCATGTCCGGCCTCAGCAGAGACATGGGCGGCCCAGCAATGATCTAAAAAATCATCTGCCGCACACGCAAACGGTGCCAATGCCGCACCAGCGACAAAGCCATCGATCAACAGGGGTATCCCGGCCCGGCGTGCGGCCAGGGCAGCACCTGCCATCGCGGCCAATTCCCGTCCGCCCAGACAACGCGCGACCTCCAATGGTTGATCGAGGATATCGGCGTGCAGGGTGCGCCCTGCTGAAATGGCTGTGGCCTTGCGGACCAGACCGGCATCATCAACCCCTGTGCCACGCCCAACCCAATCTTCCGGCCTGCCGCCATAAAGGGCATGGGCCAGGGCGGCGGCGACGGTGGTGTTCCCGATGCCCATCTCTCCGATGCAGACCAAATCGGCATCATCATGGACCTGCGCCATGCCTTGGCGAACGGCGTCCAGAAATTCGGGCCATTCCATGGCGGGTTTTTTGGTGAAATCCGCTGTTGGGCGATCCAGTTCCAGGGCCAGGACACTCAGTTCCGCACCCGCTACCTGACACAACTGGTTGATCGCAGCGCCACCGGAGGCGAAATTACCCACCATCTGTTCCGTCACCGCGCTGGGAAAGGCTGAAACACCCTGTTCCACAACGCCGTGATTGCCGGCAAACACCAGCACCTGCACCTTATCCAGCTTTGGCACCTCACGACCCTGCCAGGAGGCCAGCCATAGTGTCAGCTCCTCCAACTTACCCAACGCGCCCTGGGGCTTCGTCAGCATGTCGTTGCGCGCCTTTGCGGCATCGCGTGCGTCATGGTTCGGTTTGGCTAAGTCGGCCAAATATTTAGACAGGTCTTCGTGGGTTTGCGGCATGCTTGTGAAATGCTTTCCTTATATTGGTGGTTAGGCCTGATCGATAAGGTGGATAAAACTACCCATGACGTTGCCTGATATCAATCCGACGTGGGCCTCATTTTCACCCAAGGCATTTTTGACCGTATACAAATTAGCACCCTGTTCCCGGACAATCGTTGCATAGTGGAATTCATGGCCCCGATATCGGTCCCCAGCCACGCCCAGAGGCGTATCGATGGGCAACTGGATCTGACGATAACCAAGATGCATTTTACGCTGGGCAAAAGTTGTCTCTACGTCTAACAGGCCGGCCATGGCATGGTGTTGGCCGTCAGTATCAACAACCCCCTTACCCAGAACCATATAACCGCCGCATTCACCCAGAATAACGGCACCCCGCGCGGCGGCATCCCGCAGGCCGGTTAGAAAAATTTGGTTCGCCGCCAGGGGTCCGGCATGCAGTTCTGGATAGCCGCCCGGTAAATAAACCGCATCCGCATCCGGCGCTGGGGCTTCGTTGGTCAGGGGGGAAAAGAACGTGATCTCCGCTCCCATCGCCTGCCAATCGTCCAGCATATGGGGATAGCAAAAGCCAAATGCGATATCACGGGCCACGGCGATTTTTTGACCCAATGGTTTAATGGGCGCTATGGCCGGGCCGGTGGAGGGCGAGGGGGCTTGGGCAATCTCATACAGCCCGGCCAAATCAATATCCCGCGCCAACAGGTCCGCCGCACGATCCAACATTGCATCCAGGTCAGCCCGTTCTGATGCCTGGACAAGGCCAAGGTGGCGGGATTTGAGGCTCAATGATGGATCAAACCCCATGGCGCCAAAAACCCGAATGCCGACTTGCTCACACGCATCCGCCAGCAGCTTACGGTGCCGTGGGCTGCCGACCTGAGTGAAGATAACCCCTGCGACATTCACATCGTGGCGAAAATCGGCAAAGCCTTGGGCTACTGCAGCAACAGACGCGCCCTGGCCCTTGGTGTTGATGACCAATATCACCGGTAGATCAAAATCCGCTGCCAAATCCGCTGTCGCGCCATCACCGCTGACGGCACCATCGAACAGGCCCATGACGCCTTCGATAACAAAATGGGTGCCCATTTGATGCTGTAACAGCTGGCCGAGCCGTCCATGGTTCATGGCCCACGGGTCGAGATTGCAACACGTTGAACCAGCCGCTGCGGATAGAAAGCCCGGATCGATATAGTCCGGTCCCACCTTAAACGGTGTCACCGCCCCACCGTCACGCCTTAACAGGCGCAACAGGGCAGCCGACACCAGGGTCTTGCCCGTATTCGATGACTGTGCCGCCAGGATCCAGCCGCGTGAAGGTTCTAAATGTGACATCAGACTTTGTGCTCAAATGGTGGGGTGGTGCCCAATTCCGTCGTGTCGAACCAGTCCAAAGACGACCGCAGGGCAACGACCTTACCGACGGCAATCAACACCGGTGCCACGATGCCCGGCGCTTGCGCTGCCTCCACACATTCCGACAGGGTTGTGACCACGACGACTTGGTCCGGTGTGGCGGCCTTAGACAGCAAGGCCATCGGATGGTCGCCGGGCCGGCCTGCGGCCAGCAAATTGTCCCGGATCGTCGGCAACTGCTTGAGCCCCATGTAGAATACCAGAACAGGAGAGCCCTTCGATAATGCCGTCCAGTCAATGCCATCGTGGTTGCCCGTAATGGTGTGCCCGGTGATAAAGCTGACAACTGTATTGACCGCCCGATGGGTTGCCGGGATGCCTGCATAGGCCAAACCGCCAACGCCAGCTGTAATGCCGGGTATGATACGGAACGGGATATCTTCCCGTGCCAGGGCCAGCGCCTCTTCACCGCCACGGCCAAAGACAAAGGGATCGCCGCCCTTAAGGCGCAGGACGCGTTTTTTCTGCTTTGCCAATTCGATGAGGCGCAGGGAGATGTTGCGTTGCTGGGGCGACGGTTTGCCGCCTCGTTTACCGGCATATTCCAGTCTTTCAGGATCATCGATGCCGTCCAGGATCTGGCGCGACACCAGGGCGTCATAGATGATTACATCCGCCTGTTCGATCGCATTGACCGCGTGCAGGGTTAAAAGACCCGGATCACCGGGCCCCGCACCGGCCAGCCAGACCGATCCAGGTTCAAATGTGGGTA
>JAPKBD010000439.1 GCA_028824965.1 Alphaproteobacteria bacterium
GCATGATTGCCAGGCAGGTATCCAGGCCGATGAAATCAGCCAGTTCCAGCGGCCCCATGCGGTGGTTGGCGCCCAGGCGCATGGCGCTGTCGATGCCTTCGACGGTGCCGACGCCTTCATACAAGGTGTAGACCGCTTCATTGATCATGGGGACCAGGATACGGTTGACGATGAAGGCGGGAAAATCTTCGGAATTTGTTGCGATCTTGCCGATATTGACGACGATTTCGTGGATCGCATCAAAGGTCGGGACGTCTGTGGCGATACCGCGGATCAGCTCCACCAATTCCATCACCGGCACCGGGTTCATGAAATGCATGCCCATGAACTTTTCCGGCCGGCCTGAAACAGCGGCCAATCGGGTGATGGAAATGGACGATGTGTTGGTGGCGATCAAGGCTTCGGGTTTTAGTAGCGGGCCCAGGGCGGCGAGGATCGAACGCTTTACATCCTCATCTTCCGAGGCGGCTTCGATGACCAAATCCGCATCGGCCAATTCGGGCAGACCAGCCACAGTTTTGATCCGGCCAAGTGCCTCAGCCATTTCAATCTGTTCCATTTTGCCCCGGCTGACCTGTCGGCCCATGTTGCCTTCAATCACCTTCAGTGATTTCTGCATCTGAGCGTTGGACGTATCGGTCAACATGATGTCATAGCCGCCGGCGGCCAACACATGAGCAATACCACTGCCCATCTGTCCCGCGCCGACAATGCCAATAGACTTGATCATCGTATAGCCTTTCTCGTAAGTACGTAACGTTCGATATTGCTTAGATCAAACAGCGCAAATTGGATTCAAATTGAAGCTGATAATCTGATCTATTTCAGTATGCTAGAGCAATTTTTCTGCGTTCGGATGAACGCTAGGTTGCACTATGCAGGCGGCAACTTTTTCAGTTCTTCTTCCAATTCCGGTACCGCCTTGAACAGGTCTGCCACCAGGCCATAATCGGCAACCTGGAAAATTGGCGCCTCTTCATCCTTGTTGATGGCGACGATAACTTTGGAATCCTTCATGCCGGCCAGATGCTGAATGGCACCCGAAATGCCGACCGCTATGTATAATTCCGGGGCCACGACCTTGCCGGTTTGCCCGACCTGATAATCGTTGGGCACGAAACCTGCATCGACAGCGGCCCGGCTGGCACCCACTGCGGCACCAAGTTGGTCGGCGACCGCTTCAATGATGGGGAAATTGTCACCCGATTGCATGCCACGACCGCCAGAGATGATGATCTTGGCAGCGGTCAATTCCGGCCGCTCGGATTTGGACAATTCCTCACCCACGAATGTGGACAGGCCCGGATCACCGGCTGCTGCAATGTTCTCGATCACAGCAGATCCGCCCGTCGGCTCGGCCTTCTCAAAGCCCGTGGTCCGCACAGTGATGATCTTGATGGCATCGGATGACTGCACCGTGGCCATGGCATTGCCGGCATAGATCGGCCGCACGAAGGTATCAGGGCTTTCAATGCTGGAAATTTCCGAGATTTGGCTGACATCCAACAAGGCTGCAACACGGGGCATGAAGTTCTTGCCAACCGTATTGGCGACGGCCAGAACGGCGTCATAATTCTTAGCCAGAGGTGTGACAAGAGCGGCCAAAGGCTCTGCCAGCATATTGGCGTACAGGGCATTGTCGGCCACCATCACCTTGGCGACACCGGCGACTTGTGCTGCGGCTTCACCAACAGCGCCACAGCCTTGGCCCGCGACCAAAATGTCGACATCGCCACCAATTTGGCCGGCAGCAGTGACGGCTGCCAAGGTTGCCGGCTTCAATTCGGCATTGTCATGTTCGGCTATTACCAGGACGGACATTAGATTACCCCCGCTTCGTTACGCAGTTTGTCGACCAATTCGGCGACATTTTCGACGATCACACCGGCTTTCCGGGTGGGCGGATCCATCACTTTCAGCGTGGTCAGACGCGGCGCCGTATCAACGCCAAGATCTTCGGGCGTTTTCTCGTCAATCGGCTTTTTCTTAGCTTTCATGATGTTCGGCAGAGAGGCATAACGCGGCTCGTTCAAGCGCAGGTCCGTGGTGACGATCATGGGTAGCTTCAAATCCAGGGTTTGCAGACCACCGTCCACTTCCCGGGTCACTTTGGCGGAACCATCGCCCAGGGCGATCTCGGATGCGAACGTGCCTTGGGCCCAGCCCAATAACGCGGCCAGCATCTGGCCGGTCTGGTTGCAATCATCGTCGATAGCCTGTTTGCCCAGGATCACCAGGCCAGGCTGTTCTTCATCCACAATGGCTTTCATGATCTTGGCCACATGCAGGGGCTCCAACGCCTCGTCCGTCTTCACCAGTATGCCCCGGTCAGCGCCCATAGCGAGTGCGGTGCGGATTGTCTCCTGGCACTGCTGAACACCGATGGATACGGCGATGATTTCATCTGCCGTGCCGGCTTCCCGCATGCGCAGGGCCTCTTCGATGGCAATTTCATCGAAAGGGTTCATGGACATTTTGACATTGGCTAGATCGACCCCGGTCTGGTCTCCCTTGACCCGGATCTTGACGTTGTAGTCAACCACGCGCTTGACGGCGACGAGAACTTTCATC
>JAPKBD010000099.1 GCA_028824965.1 Alphaproteobacteria bacterium
GCAACCACCGCCACAGACAAAGGCGAAATCGCGTAAATCATGACCTTGTTCGGTTGAAATTTGCCGCACCGCATTGGCCATGTTTTCATTGACCAAGGTATAGATGGCATATGCCGCTTCCAGTCCCTCCACACCAAGGGGGGCCGCAATGGTATCGATAATGGTATCGCGGGCCAGATCACCGGTTATGGCCATGGCCCCGCCCAGCAATGCGGTATCCGAGAAATAGCCCAAGGCCACATTGGCATCGGTCACAGTGGCCCGTTTGCCACCCCGGCCATAACAGGCGGGACCGGGCCAGGCCTCAGCGCTTTCCGGGCCGACCTGCAACAAACCACTTTCATCCACCCATGCGATGGAACCACCACCTGCACCTAGCGTCCGCACATTAACCATTGGTACGGCGACGCGATAGCGATGCACATCTACGTTCTTGGCGGTATCGATCCGGCCATCATGAACCAGGCTGACATCTAACGAGGTCCCGCCCATATCCAGGGTAATAATATTATCCAGATCGAACAGCCGACCAAAAAAGCGACCCGCAGCTGGGCCCGCTGCAGGCCCCGAATCCAGGGCCAAAACCGGACGTTCCCGCAAGCCTGCGGCCGACGTGGTGCCGCCATTGCATTGAATATAGCGCAAGGCGTGGCGAAAGCCGGCCTCTGTCAGGTTATCTTCAAGGCGGTCTATATAGTCGTGCAACCGACCGGCCAGTGCTGCGCACAACGCTGTGGTACTAAAGCGCGGGTATTCACGAAGCTGGGGCGATACCTGGGCCGATAGGAAGACTGGTATACCTGGTAATTCCTCTGCCAAAATTTCCTTGATCCGGTTTTCGTGGGCCGGATTAACGATAGACCACAGCAGGCATACGGCCACAGCCTCAACATTTTGAGCGCGAAACGTCGTGGCAGCCGCCCGCACCTGATCCTCCGCCAAGGCGTGCAAAACCGCACCGTCTTTGTTGATCCGCTCATCAATGGGCAGGCGCAAATGGCGCGGCACCAGGGGCGTGGGGGGCGGCTGAATATAGTCATAGCGCCGTTCTTTCAGCCCCTCCCGCAACTCCAAAATATCGCGAAAGCCGGTTGTGCACAGCATGCCCGTACGGGCCAGCTTGCCCTGGATCAGGGCATTGGTGGCGATTGTGGTGCCGTGTACGACAAGATCGATGTCCGCCAACAACGCCGCCACATTGGAACCATTACCCGACGCCAGATGACCCAGTCCCTCATGGATCACAGCGGCCAGGTTTTCCGGGTTGGAGGAGACTTTTGCAGTCTGCAAATCGCCGCCTTCTTCCAATAAAACAAAATCCGTGAATGTGCCGCCGATGTCGATTCCTAAACGATGGGTCATAAAGTACGCAACTTTTCGGTTTCCGCGCCATTGATGGCGCGGGTTACAGGGTCGATGACAACGCCATAATCAAGGGCCGCACCTTTAATGGAAACATAGCCGTTGATGACGTCATCGCGCACGGCCTCCACATCCCGTGTATACGCCTCCCCCACACCGCCACCACCGGGTGGACACATTTCCAACCGCCCCCCGCGCGCCGAATGCAGACGGGATGCACCGCCGGATTTGCGGATGCTGCCGTCGGGATCAATGGCGTTGCGCTGCCCCAGCTTTGGTTCCATCAACGTAGACTTCGCACCTTGGACGCCCAAGGCCGGGAAAGTGTCGATGGTGCCGTGAAAACGCGCGGTCTGTTCGTGATCGATCGGCTCCCACTCCGTATCCAGGGCCAGGCCGCCGCGCCATTTGCCCGCACCACCAGAATCCATTCGGTATTCCAGACGGCTGACCAGGAAGGGCATTTCATATTCCAGCAGCTCCACCGGTTCCTTCAACACAGCCCCGCCAGAATTCTCAGATCCGACGCCCGACCACCCGTCCGCGCCATAGGCCGCACCGCCACCGCCCGAACTGCCACCGTTGGGATGGAAATGGCCGTAGAAATCGCCGGTATCAGGATGAATGCCCGCCAGAACGATACTCGCCGCCGGTCCCCACCCCGCCGTTTGACGTTCCATGGGAATGATTTTCGATAGGGCATCGCGGACGCAATCAACGATTTCACAGAATGGCTGCGTCGTGCACCCCAAGGTCGGCGCGGGGGGCACCTGGGCATTGGTTAATGTACCAAGCGGCCCGTAATCGATAGTCAGGGGACGATAGACACCGTCATTGAAGGGTGGTTGCAGGCCCAGGGCGATAGTCACGGCATGACCCACGGCAGCGTGGGTCGCACCGAAGGGGGAGTTCCGGACTTCGCGCAACTGCGCCGGCGATGTCAGGGTGATCGACATCTCCTCCCCCGCCACAGTAACCTCCGCCGCGATTTTGATATGGTCATCGCCTTCCCGGGCCGACAGCCAGCTTTCGCCCTGGCTGACACCATCGGGCAATTCGCCAATGGCCTTGCGCACCCGTCGCTCCGTCATTTCATACAACGCCTCAACGCCTGCCTTGGTCACCGCCACGCCGTATTTATCCGCCATGGTGGTCAGACGCCGACCGGCGATTTCGGCTGCCGCAATCATTGCCAGCATGTCGCTGTGTTGTTGTTGGGGGAAACGGATGTTGTTGAAATACAGTCGCATGACATCGTCGCAAGGTTCGCCGGCTGCAATGACTTTCAGGGGCGGGATACGGATCCCTTCGCCATAGCTGTCCGATTGGGCCCGGCGCAGATCAGCCGGCGACGGCCCGCCAATGTCCAACCAATGGGCCCGGATCACGGCCCAGAACAATAATTCGCCCTCAACAAAGATCGGCCGCAACAAGGCGACATCGTTCAAATGCAATCCGCCAAAGGCCGGGTCATTGCACAAAAATGTGTCGCCCGGCGCGATATTACCCTCATAGGCTTCCGCCACCGCGCGGCAGACAAAGGGGATAGAACCAACGTGCACGGGCAATTCCGCATCACCCTGGATCATTTGCCTGGATTGCCAATCACATAAAGTGCAGGAGAAATCCTTGGCCAGCTTGAACACAGGCGAACGCGCCGTGCGCACCACCACCTGGGACATCTCGTCCGTAATCGACGTCAACGCCCCCTGCATGGTGGCCAACGTGGTGATATCCACATCCATTATTTTACTCTCCCCTAGGCGCCAATCAAGGCAGCACAGTGACGGAACTATGGCGGAAGTATGGAAATTCTATGATTTAGCGGCTTCAGGCAGGGCGATGACGCATTTGCCCATACCGTGCTGCCCCGACAACATAGCAATAAAGGCGTCGGGCAAATTATCCAGCCCTTCGATTACGGCATCCTGATAGCGGATCTTACCTTCGGCTAACATCTGCCCCATTTGGGAAATGTAGGCCGGCATTTTGTGCGGAAAATGGTCATAGATGACAAAGCCGGTCATGCTCGCCGCTCTGCGCACGGCCATGAACATATTGCCCAATCGATAGGGATCATCGCTTTGATATGTGGAGATCATACCGCACAGAGCCAGGCGGGCACCCTTGTTCATGACCATGAAAACAGCGTCCAGGGTCTCCCCCCCGACATTGTCAAAATAGACATCGATGCCGTTGGGACAGTGAGTCTCCAGCGCGGCCTGAATGCCGTTTGGTGTGGTCTTGTAGTTAAAGGCTGCGTCGTAACCCAGGCCTAAAACGAACTCGACCTTGGCGTCGCTACCCGCACTGCCCACCACATAACAGCCCCGCTGTTTGGCAATCTGGCCCGCGACTTGTCCCAAGGGGCCGGCGGCAGATGATATATAAACCGTCTCCCCGGCCTGGGCCTTGCCAATATCAACGATGCCCACATGTGCCGTCAGCCCCGGCATTCCCAGCAACGAGATGGCATAGGATAGCGGCGCGCCATCGGGCCAGTTCGCGGGGTCAATCCGGTTGGGGCGTACGTCATAGCCTTTGCGGTCCTGCAGGGTGGGGGGCAGCACCGTATACAGCTCCCAGCCGAAGAAACCCCAAAGCACATCGCCCACGGAAAGATCTTTGTTGTTAGAAGCAACGACACGGGAGACCACGCGGGCTTCGACCGCCTCGTCCAGGGTCTGGACTGAAAAACTATAGGCCGCCATATAGGGATCAAGGCTCAGGTACATATTGGCCAGCAGGACTTCGCCCGGGCCCAACTCCGGCACTGCGCGCTCGAAAATCTTAAAGCTATCGGCAGATAGCTGGCTATGGCTGCCCTGGTTTTGATCAGGGCGGGCGGACAGGGTGATTAGTCTGTTGGTCATGGTGTTCATAGTAGTGTTCATTGTTTTTGGGCTCTCAACCAAAGGCGATGCGGGCAAAATCATCAAGGGCGGTCTTGGTCTCGCCAATCTTCCGCATGGGCACCATGTGCAAAACCTGTTCGACGCCGGCGTCTTCCAGACGGCGGCAACGGTCTGCATCAGGACGGCGGTTGGGCAATGAGTAGATTTTCACCTCATCCGGTGACCTTCCACGCTCCCGCAAAAAGCCATGCAGGGTGGCGATACGCTCGATAATTTCATCAGGGTTCAGACCCGCACCCATCCAGCCCTGGGCCAGGTCTGCGGTGCGGCGCAGGGCGGCATCCCCCTCCCCGCCGACAAAAATGGGAGGATGCGGCGTTTGCACAGGTTTGGGATACATCACGCAATTGGGCAGCTGGTACAGCTCCCCCTCGAAGCTGGAGACTTCGTCCTGCCACAGCGCCTTCATCACCGCGATATGTTCGTTGGCCCGCTGGCCGCGCTTTTCCCATGGTACGTTCAGGGCGGCAAATTCCTCCTGAAGCCAGCCCAGCCCGATGCCGAAATTAACCCGGCCATTGGACAGGAAATCCAGGTCCGCCACTTGCTTGGCGGTATAGACCGGGTTGCGCTGGGTGATCAGGCAGATGGACGTGCCCAGGCGGACTGTCTTGGTGTGCGCTGCCAAATAAGTCAACGCCGTGAACGGCTCCATCATACCTTTGCCGAAATTACCGATACGGCCGTCCGGGGAATAGGGATAGTTGGGCTCGTAATCATCAAACAGCACCACATGCTCCGGCACCCAAATGGCATGGAAGCCGCGCTCCTCTATCGCCGCTGCCGTCTGGGTAATGATCTCGGGCGGGGTGGTATCGTTCAGGGCCAAAAATACGCCGGCTTCCATTGCTCTTCCCTCCTACTATTTTTAACGTGCGTCCATTTCAGCCTGTAAGCCGTCCCGGATCAAGGCCTCCCGCGCACCACGCAGGCGTTGTTTGATCAAAGCATAGGCATCCCGGTCCAGGGCGCGCAGTTCCATTGCCTTAGCTGCCAAGGCTGCCTGAAAGTCGCCCTCCCGCACAGCTTCATCCAGATAGCCGACCTCTGCCGCCTTAGTCGGTGGATACAGCTCCGCACCCATGGTGGCCCGGTTCAGATAACGCCCATCCAGGCGGTCGCGGGCCAGTTCCAACCCAAATGTGGGTAGGCTCAACCCAATCGAGGTTTCATTCAGGCCGATTTTAAAATCGCCTGAAATCCCGATGCGATAATCCCCCGTCAGCAATAACAGCGCCCCAGCTGCCACTGCATGGCCCGTGCAGCCAATGATCACGGGCTGTGGGTGCATATAGATCTTCAGCAGCAATTCAGCCCCCGCCTCCACCATCTCACGGACGCCTTCGGGTGGGCCAAGCCCTCAGTGGGGACGCGGGCCCATTTGTGGCTGCGCAGCCAAGACCAGTTGGCAATATCGGCAATGGAATAGTCACCGGCCAACCATTCGTTGTTCGCCAAATGACCGTCCAGCACTTCGCACAGACGGCGGGTTTCGTTGTGATAGCGTTTGCGGGCCGCTGGCACGTCTTCGGGGAAATAGCGTTCGAACGATACCGCCTGGCCCTGCATGGGGCCAATGGCGGCCATCTGGAACATCAACCATTGCATCACCGCCATGCGGCCCGCGACATCGACGGGCATCAGGCGGCCGGTTTTCTTAGCCAAATAGATCAAGATCGCGCCACTTTCGAATATGGTCAGATCGCCCTCAACCCCACCGGCATCCCGATCAACAATCACCGGAATCCGGCTGTTGGGGTTCATGGCCTTGAACCAATCCTCGTACTGCTTCATCTCACTCAATTGTAGGACGTGGGTTTGGTAGGGTAGTTCCAATTCCTCCAACGCGATGGCGACTTTCCAGCCATTTGGTGTGGGGGATGTATACAGGTCGATCATGTCAGCTCCTTGGTCTTGTCTCACAACTAGTTTTACGGCCATGATAGCCGCATGCCAAGGTGCAGTGACCTAAGCTAGTACAGGAGAAGTTTTTGGCGATGCCCACACTTGAACACGTTCAATCCAGTGCTGAGCCGGCAGAGGTTTATGGCCTGCTACAACGGGATGGTGCCGTTGTCGTAGAGAACATTCTCCAACCAGAGCAATTGCGCGATCTGAACCACGAACTGGATACGCTGATCAGCGCGACGGATCCGGGCCTCCGCCACCCGGCATGGTACGGTCAGGTGAGTATGCTTCCTCTGTGCGGTCAGCGTCGTTGAAGTATTCGAACGCACTGGCGTTGACGAACCAGACGGTGCCGGATGTGCCATTTGGGCAGGGCTGCATGTCATCATCAAAAATATGCATCTCTCCAAACTTTACCTGGCCGACGGTGCCGGGGTGGGTCAACCACTCCGCGCTGTGACAGGCGGTCAGTCCCTGGGCCTCAGTCGCACCATAGTATTCGTCGATAACAGGGCCCCACCAATCGATCATCTGTTGTTTGACCTGAACCGGACAGGGGGCCGCTCCATGGGTCGCATATTGCATTGACGAAACGTCGTATTTATTACGCACCTCGTCGGGTAGTTTCAGCATGCGGGAGAACATGGTCGGCACCAATTGGCTATCGATGACTTTGTATTTCTCTACCAAAGACAGAAATAATTCCGGGTCGAAACGTTCCATGATGATGGAGGTGCCGCCGACACGGGTGGTGAAATTCAGGGCCGTGTGCGGTGCGGAATGATAAAGCGGTGCGGGTAACAGATGCACCATGCCTTCCCGACAATGCCACAACTGCATCAGGAATTGATAGACCGGCAGGGGATCGTCGGGCGCGTTTTCGGGCAGCGGGCGCAAGATGCCCTTGGGCTGGCCGGTGGTGCCTGATGAATACAGCATGGCATTGCCAAGGCTTTCGTCCGCGATCGGGGTGTCGGGAAAGCCCGCCGTCACCTCATCCAGGTTGACCACCTTATCGCCATCGCCCGGCCCATCAACGATGATACACAGCTGTACATTGGGGCAGTCGGCCAGGGCTGCCATGGCCACCTCACGCCGGTATTCAGACGTAATCAGCACCTGGCTTTCGGAATTGTTGACGATATAGGCGACCTCCTCCGCCGTCAGGTACTAGTTGATGCAGGTGTAATAATGACCGGCGCGCTCACCCGCACCACAGCTTTCCATATAGCGGACGTTGTTTTCCATGAAGACGGCGTAATGGTCGAGCCGTTGCAGACCCCGCTGGCGCAGCAAATGGGCCAGCCGGTTGCTGCGCGCCTCATACTCACCATAGGTGACGACTTCGCCCCCCTCCGCCATGATAAAGGCCGGCCTGTCTGGAAAATGTTCCGCATACTTGCCTGGGTACATTGTTGCTCACTCCCTATGGCTTTTCTATTTTGTTAGAACAAATGTTATCCGCACAATAATTATTCGTCCATGATTGTTGCGGGCATAATCGCGATGGCCCCAATAGCCCCGATAGCAATTACAGGGCTTTGCCGCTAACCTTTCCCCAA
Organism: Alphaproteobacteria bacterium; assembly: GCA_028824965.1. Classification (GTDB taxonomy): domain Bacteria; phylum Pseudomonadota; class Alphaproteobacteria. Next base: position 7,748 of record JAPKBD010000099.1, read on the forward strand.
GTACATCTACATATTCATGTTTGGAGGAAACGAGCCCGTGATCCCATTGATTGGTTATTCTGACCGGCTGTCCGGTCGTCCCGGCGACACCATTTCGTTTAAAGTCAGCTCAATTTCACAAGAGCCGTTTGAGGCGGAGTTGTTCCGCTCCATCTCCGCCGATCCCAATCCCGCCGGACCGGGCATGATCGAACATCCCGTCGCATCCTCCCTATCGGGCAGCTATCCATCACGGGTACAGAAATTCTATCCAGGCTCCTACGCCATCGCGAATGGTGATCTGCCATCCACCTCCAACGACTTCCGCCTCAGCGCCACAATCTGGCCCACACTGCCCCTGAAGGGGAAGCAGGCGATCCTGTCGGTCGGCGACATCACATTGATGATAGATGAAAGCGGCAATGTTGCCGGACAGGCAGGCGATCAACGGGTCAACACGATAGCACCATTGGAAACAAGGGTCTGGTATCGGGTCTGGCTATCCTATGACGGCAACACACTTTCCGTTGGGCAGGAGCCTGTGAAGGCAGGCCACGACACCACCGGGTCAACCAGTGCGCGGGGCATAGAGCTATCGGGTCGACCGATCATCGGCGCCATGGAAGCCGACGATGACAATAGCAGCGCAAACAACGGCGTCAGCAATGGTATCGGGGCGCACTTCAACGGCAAGATTGAGGCCCCGACCATCCATGGCAATGATGGTGCTTTATTGGCGCAATGGGATTTCACCCGTGATTTTTCCTCCACCCATATAGAAGACACCAGCCATAACGGCCTGCACGGGACGTTGGTGAACCTGCCCGCCCGCGCCATGACCGGGTCGGGGTGGAGCGGACGGGATATGTGCTTCCGCCATGCCGCCAGTGAATATGGCGCGATCCATTTTCACGACGACGATATTTATGATTTTGGCTGGGAGACGGATTTCACCTTCACCATTCCCGACGACCTAGCCTCAGGCGCCTATCACGCGCGGATCAGCTGCAACGGCCATGAAGACTTCATCCCCTTTTTCGTGGTGCCGCCGTTAGGCAAACCACGGGCCAAATTGTGCGTCTTGGTCTCCACCTTCACCTATGTGATCTATGGCAACTATGCCCGCCCCGCCTATAACGAATCCTGGCACGAGCGGGTTGCCGAATGGGATGCCTATCCGTGGAGCCCGTCGGTACATCCCGAATATGGCCTATCCACATATAACTTCCACGGTGACGGCAGCGGCATTTGCCACGCTTCCAATAACCGGCCCCTGTTCAATGTGCGGCCGGGCTATTTGTCCATGGGGGTTGGTGCGGATTCCGGACTGCGCCATCTGCCCGCCGATGCGCATTTGCTGACTTGGCTGGATCAAAAGGGCATTGATTACGACATCATCACAGATCATGAATTGCACGCGGACGGCTATGCCGCCATCGCGCCATACCAGGTGCTAACCACCGGCGCGCACCCCGAATACCACACAGCCCAAACCCTCGATGCCATTGAGGCATACCGGGATAATGGCGGTAACTTTATGTATATGGGCGGCAACGGTTTCTATTGGCGCATTGCCTTGCATGAGGACGAAGACGGCGCGATGGAGATCCGTCGCGGCGAAGGGGGCATTCGTGCCTGGGCCGCCGAACCGGGCGAATATTTCAACGCCTTTGACGGCAATTACGGCGGCATGTGGCGGCGTAATGGGCGGGCACCCCAGTCCATCGCAGGTCTGGGATTTACGGCACAGGGCGACTTCACAGCCTCCTTCTATCGGCGCACGCCTGATGCCAAGGCCGCCGGGCTGGACTGGATATTTGACGGGGTTGAGGGCGAAATTTTGGGCGACTTCGGGCTATCGGGCGGCGGTGCCGCAGGCTTCGAACTTGACCGGGCCGATAAACGCCTGGGCACGCCGCAAAATGCCGTCGTCATCGCGCGATCGGAAGGCCACGATGACAGCACCATCATGGTGCCCGAGGAAATGCTGACCCACGTTATGAACCGGCCCCTGGAGACGACGGAGGAATTGATCCGCGCCGATATGCTGTACTATGACACACCGTCGGGCGGCCACGTCTTTTCCACCGGCTCCATCACCTATTGCGGCTGTTTGCCCTGGAACGGTGGCGACAACAATATCTCCCAGTTAACCCTCAACGTGCTCAATCGCTTTCTTGAAGATTAGGAGACAAGTATGAAAATCACCCTGGAAGAGGCCAACCGCATCATCAAAGGTGCTTTGGCAGAGGCGGCGGCGCGGAACATAAAAATCAACGTCGCCGTCTGTGACGTCGGCGGACGTTTGGTCGCATTTCAACGCATGGATGACGCCATGTGGGCCGGTGCCTACGGCAGTCAGGGCAAGGCGGTCGCTTCCGCCTCTTTCGGTGTGCCCAGCGGCAATCTAGCCAAACGCGCCGATCACCCCACCTTCCGCGCCATCCGGGAACACGAAGGCAATCATATGATTTTCGGCCAAGGGGCGGTCCCCATTCTGCGTGACGGCACCGTCATAGGTGCCTGCGGCGTAGGCGGCGGCACCGGCCAGGAAGACGAAGATTGCGCCCGTGCGGGCGTGGCGTTGCTATAGATCGCATTAATCTGGAGGGACGAATGACCGCATACATGATCGTTGATCTGGACGTACACGACCCGGAAGGTTTTGAAAAATATCGCGAGGGAGTACCAGCGCTGGTCAGCAAGCACGGTGGCCAATATATCGTGCGCGGCGGTGACTTCGACGTCCTTGAGGGGGATTGGCAGCCCCACCGCATGGTGATGTTCCAATTCCCCAACCGCCAGGCCGTCCACAACATGTTCGCCGACCCGGACTACGCCGAACTAAAAGCCCTTCGAGAGCGCACAGCGAAATCAAACATTGTCGTCGTCGATGGCTTGGATTAAGCCACGAGTGCCTTACGCACTGCCTGTGGGTCTCGCTCGATCACATACAGATTAATGCGGACTTGGTGATGGCTTCTTCAATCGAAAAATTTTAACGATGTTCCATCTAGGTCGCATCTTTTCCGGCTGTCCACGTCAGTTTTACTTGATCATAAGTTTGCAGACCGTCGTGCCAAATGGCGTAGTCCGCTTTGTTTTCAACTCGGTTCCAATATCCTGGCCTCGATGGCTCAGTTTCAGATAAAGCGTTTATCATGGAATTTTCAGGCGGTTCAGTGACACAAGCGGCCAGCCCGCACGCCAACACCGCGACCACAAAACCACGCATCAAAATCCGCATAGCCAACCTCCCAACAAAAAAGCCGCCCAGTTTTTACACTGGGCGGCTTTGATCTTGTCAGTTGCGCTGCTTATCAGCAACACAAATGATTGCATTAGTTACCGAGAATAATACTCGATCACCAAGTTTGGTTCCATTGGTACCGGGTAGGGCACCTCGGCGAATTTTGGTGTGCGGACGAAGGTGCCTTTGCGTTTACCGAAATCTACTTCGATATATTCGGGCACGTCCCTCTCGGAGCTGTCCATGGCTTCGAGGACCATGATGATCTCGCGGGATTTTTCCTTAATCTCGATCACGTCGCCTTCGTTAACCCGGTAAGAGGCGATGTTGACCTTCTTGCCGTTGACCGTGATGTGGCCGTGGTTGATGAACTGGCGGGAGGAGAATACCGTGGGGACGAATTTCATGCGGTAGACGACCGCATCCAAACGCCGCTCCAAAAGGCCGATCAGGCCCTCTGTCGTGTCGCCCTTGACCTTCACAGCTTCATTATAGGTACGGCGGAATTGCTTTTCCGTGATGTTGCCGTAATAGCCGCGCAGCTTTTGCTTCGCAGCCAGCTGAATGCCGTAATCAGACGGCTTCCGACGGCGGCCCTGGGCGTGTTGCCCGGGGGGATAATCCCGCTTGTTAACCGGGCTTTTGGGGCGACCCCAAATGTTTTCGCCCAACCGGCGGTTCAGCTTGTATTTCGAGCGTAGGCGCTTCGTCATCTAATTCCGTCTCTCAGCAATTTGAGCTAAAATATGTTGTATACGCACAAGCGCTGCCAGCCCATGAGATGGGGGCGCACAAGGTGGCGAGTTATACCAATCCATGAGCGCAAGTCAAATAGCAAATTCGGGCAAATCCGCCAATAACCCAGGCTCAGTCATCCGCATCACCTTCGCGGCGGATTAGGGCAGATATAACACCGTGCAATGAACGTATTTCCTGCCCCGTCAGATCGGCCCGGCGAAAGATATTGCGCAGGTTTCGCATCATTGAGGGGCGCTTTTCGGGCGGCTTGAGGAAGCCTTTGTCAAGCAACTCCGCCTCCAAACGGTTTTCGAAATAGGCCACCTCATCCAGGGTTGCGGGTAGGCTGTCACCGGCCACCACAACCTCTGGCACAGGGCCGGAGGTGAACCATTCATAGGCCACCAACAACACGGCCTGACCCAGATTAATGGACGAAAACGCCGGATTTGCAGGGATCTGGATGATATTTTGCGCCAGGGTGGCGTCATCATTGTCCAGGCCTGCCTTCTCGCCGCCGAACAGAATGCCGATTTTCTCCCCCCGTTCCAACCGCGCCCGCATATCGCCGACAGCCTGTCGTGGGGTCAAACACGGCTTCTCCATCTCCCGCGCCCGCGCCGTCGTGGCATAGACGGCGTGCAGATCGGCGACGGCTGCGGGGGCATCGTCGTATAGAGTTGCGGCATCCAGAATATCATCGGCCCGGCTGGACATGGCATGGGCCTTTTCGTTGGGCCAGCCGTCACGGGGGTCGACGATACGCATTTGATTAAGGCCGAAATTCTTCATGGCACGGGCGGCGGCACCGATATTTTCGCCCATTTGCGGACGCACAAGGATAATCGCCGGGCTGGGCCCGACAATCATGGCGTCTTTCGTCGAATCTGTACCGGACATCAGACTATTTCAACGAAGCTTTTGCGCCGTCGTTGAACAGCTTGTAGGTGATGGAGTCGATCAATGCCTGGAACGAGGCATCAATGATGTTCGATGAAACACCGACCGTGAACCAACGCAGGCCCGTGCCGTCCATACTTTCGATCAGCACCCGGGTCACGGCACCCGTACCACCATCCAGAATACGTACCTTGAAATCCACCAGCTCCAGATCCTCGATAAAGGGCGCGAAGCGACCAATGTCTTTGCGCAGGGCACTATCATGTCGGTGGCGGAGGGCAACGGCCCGGTCAACGCCCTTGATAGTGCCCTGC
>JAPKBD010000100.1 GCA_028824965.1 Alphaproteobacteria bacterium
GACAACAACGAATTCTTCGATTCCATGAATACTTAGAAGCCGCAAGTCTGGATTACCGGGTCAAGCCCGGTAATGACGAAACGTGGTTATAGGTGGCTGAGAACAGCGAAAGCCGTCATTAACGGGCTAGACCCGTTAATCCAGGGCGACGAAGTGATACGTTGGTAAAGCGGCCCGTGGTTGGTGTCATCGCATGTAAAAATAGGGCCGCGCTGTCACCAGCGCGGCCCTATTTGTTTGCTTTATGATCCGTGTTTATGGGATCAGAATAGTGGAGCCGGTGGTTTTCCGTGCTTCCAGGTCAAGGTGTGCCTGTTTCGCATCTTTCAGGGCATAGGTCTGATTGATCTCAATCTTGATCTTGCCGCTTTTCACCATGGCGAACAGCGCTTTTGAGCTGGCCTCCAATTCCTTGCGGGTGGCGTTGTAGGCTAGCAGGCTGGGCCGGGTTAGGAACAGTGACCCCTTGGCGGCCAGTATGCCTGGTGCAAAGCTGTCTACGGCACCGGATGCATTGCCGAAAGACACCATATATCCACGCGGTTGCAGGCAATCGAGGGAGCCTTCCCAAGTGGACTTGCCAATGGAATCAAAGACAACGGGCACGCCTTCCTTTTTCGTCAAACGCGCAACCTCCTTGACGAAGTCCTTTTTGTTGTAATCGATGACGTCAGCATAACCATGTGCTTTGGCCAACGTTACTTTGGCTGGGCTGCCGGCGGTACCGATGGCGCGCACGCCCAGGGCATTCAGCCATTGTCCGGCGATCAGGCCAACGCCACCTGCTGCGGCGTGAAACAAGACGGTTTGGCCTTTTTTGACGGGGAATGTACGGCGGATCAAATATTCAACTGTCATGCCTTTCAGCATCATGGCAGCGGCGGCTTCGTCTGAGATGCCGCGCGGGATTTTCACCAAAACGCCCGCGTCCATATTCCGTGCTTCGGAATAGGCACCAGGAACGCCGCCTGCATAGGCAACTCGGTCGCCTGGTTTCACATGCTTGACCCCAGGGCCGATGGCTTCGACAACGCCGGCACCTTCCGTGCCCAAACCAGATGGCATGGGCAGGGGGTATAAGCCGCTCCGGTGATAGGTGTCGATGTAATTTAGGCCAATTGCTGTGTGGCGTATCTGGGCCTGACCTTTTTTTGGTTTACCCAGCTTTACGTCTTCCCATTTGATAACCGATGGGCGGCCTGCCTTGTGAAATTGGATTGCTTTGACCATAGTCGCGTCGCCTTTCCCCAGTTGATTGGTTCGATTTGGTTTGAATTGGTTTGATGTGGTTATTGTCGCCGCCGGTGGGCGGGGACAAGAATTTTGGTTGGGCGAACCTTACTCCCAAGGGCTAAGACTTGTCACGCCCGCAAAGATTGATAATTTTAATTAAATTACAGCAACACCCCTTCGAGGCGAAGCAGGTCCACTTTGGTCTCGACACCACCTTCACCGGAATAGCCGCCCATGCCCGTTGCAGATAAGATGCGATGACAGGGGATGATCACGGGAATAGGGTTGGCGCCGCACGCCATGCCCACTGCGCGGGCTGCGGAATTAAGGTCTTTTGCCAGGTCGCCGTAGGATCTTGTTTCGCCATAGGGGATGGCCTCCATCAAGCGCCAGACGTTGCGTTGAAACTCTGTACCGGCGGGGGTTAGCGGCAAATCGAATGTGATTTCCGCGCCGTCGAAATAGGCATCCAGTTGCGTTTTGGCTTTGTTCAATAATGGCTCATCACTTTGATCACGGGCCCAGCCCCAGTCCAGAGCGACGATGGTGCCGTCTTCAGAGCTGATGGTCAGATCACCAATGGGGGAATGCATGGATAATTGTGCCATTGCGCTAGTCTGCCATATTTTTTGGGTCGGACGCCATGGAAAGCGCCATGCCCAAACCTTTTGGATCTGTCTGGGGCAGGGAGCAGGTTTGCCCAATGCAGACATAGGCGGTGGTCTGGCCATTTAGTTGCGTCATGGCTGCGGCGGGATGGTTTGGGTGCAGGGTTTCGTTTGGTGCCAGAATTTGCAGAACCTTGTTGGGCAGGGCAAGACTATGCACGATGGTTATTAGATCCTGCACCGTTGCTTCATTCCGATGGCCGATTATCACGATCTGAATGGGCCGTAGCATAAACTCGACACTATTTAGGAATGTTGTCATGGCCAGGGCATAATGGTTCAACTGCCTGGAAAATGAATTGACCAGGGCCTCTGCCCGCCGACCATATGTTTCCTCCCCCGTCAGCAGCCAAAGTTTCGTCAGAACTTCAACCATGACGCCGTTGCCTGAAGGTACGGCGTTGTCGTTGCAATGGCGCATGCGGGCAATGACGTCGGTGGCCTGATCGGATGAAAAGAAATAGCCGCCATGTACCGGATCAAGGAAATGTGCCTCAACCTCTGTTACCCAGGCTTTGGCCTGATCCAGATAGTGCTGGTCGCCATGCAACTCAAAAAGCACTAATGCGGCGCGAGACATGTTGGCATAGTCGTCCAACAAGGCCCGGTGTTTTGCCTGACCCTGGCGGTAGCCATGGAGCAGATTGCCGGGGTTATCGCCACCCTCATCGCCACTTTTATTGTTGGGGGAAAGTTTGTCAGTGACAAAGTTATAGGCGGCAATGGCTGCTGCCGACCAGGCTGGTTGCTTAAAAACAGCACCGGCATTAGCCAGGGCAGCGATCATCAAACCATTCCAATCCGCCAGGACCTTATCGTCCCACCCAGGGCGGACCCTGTGTGCACGTTGTTGCAGCAATTTTGTCCTGTAGCCCTTTAGACGCTCTTCATCTGCGCTGTTGCCAAGGTCTGGTTTGGCGGAGCGGTTTAGAATGGTCTTTCCCTCCCAATTGCCGTGGGGGGTGACATCATAGGCGGCTTTGAAAAAATCTGTGTCTGCGCCCAGGACCGCATCGATCTCCGCCTCCTGCCAGACGTAGAACCGCCCTTCCTCACCTTCGCTGTCCGCATCCAGGGTTGCAGCCAGACCACCGCCCGGTACCACCATTTCATCTAGTGTCCAGGCAATGGTTTCGGCAATGCGGACTGCATAAAGAGGGTTTCCGTTGATTTGCCAGCCCAGGGTTAGGACATCCACCAGCTGGGCGTTGTCGTACAGCATCTTTTCAAAATGCGGGGCCAGCCAGGCATCGTCCGTGGAATAGCGGGCAAAGCCGCCTGCCAAATGGTCATAGATACCGCCCTGGCACATCCCGGTTAATGTGGCATCTGCTGCTGCGATCATGCTTCGGTCCTGCTTTCGTAACCAGCCCCGCAGGATCATTTCAACGGCATATGTTTGCGGAAATTTCGGTGCCTGGCCCAAACCGCCATGTTTCATGTCGACTTGCTGGCTTAATAAGTGCGCCACCCGGTCCAGGATATCGAAACTGATATGACCTTCTGGCGCGTCTGGATCACCACCTGCCAGTTTCGCCAGGGATTGTAGGATTGCCTCGGTGTTTTCACCAATAGCCGCTGTTTCTGTGTGATAGACCTCTGCAATGCGGCGCAGGATATCGGGAAATCCCGGTCGGCCGTAGCGGGCCTCCGGCGGGAAATAGGTGCCACCCCAGAACGGCTTGCCTTCCGGTGTCAGAAACATGGTCAGGGGCCAACCCCCTTGTTCGCCCATGACACCCAAGGCAGCCATATAGACGGCATCGATATCCGGGCGTTCCTCCCGATCAACTTTGATATTGACGAAAAGCTGGTTCATCATCGTTGCAATAGCTGGGTCTTCGAAGCTTTCATGGGCCATGACATGGCACCAATGACAAGCCGCATAGCCAATGGACAGCAGGATCGGTTTGCTGGTCGCAGCCGCTTCGGCTAATGCGTCATCGCCCCAGGGACGCCAGTCCACGGGATTGTCTTTGTGTTGCAATAAATAGGGGGACGTTTCCGACCCTAGTTTATTTGCCATTTACCTGTATCCCCAGAACATTTCGTCATTGTGATAGTGCGACATTGCGAGGTGTGCAAGGGGCGCCCCAGGTGGGTCCATTGTACGTCCCAATGTGTGCCCCAATGCGTGCCTATTGTATGATTGCCCCGAACGGTCCCCTGGACTAAGTTTGCCACGTTGTGGGCTTGGGCAAAAGCGGGATATTTGAATTATGAAGATCAAGGTCGAAATTGACTGTACACCGGGGGCGGCGCGGTCTTTTCTGGGTCTTCCCGATGTGGCGCCGATGCAGGAGGCGGTGTTGTTGGATATGCAAAGCCGCATGAAAGAAGCCATGGCTGGTGCTGACATAGAAAGCCTGTTTAAGACCTGGATGCCCTCCGGCATGCAAGGTTTTGATACGATGCAAAAGGCTTTCTGGGACAAGGCCACGGGCAAAAGCGACGACTAGAGCAATTCCGATCAACTGTGGATCGCCCAAAGCACTGGTGCGTTTCTAAGTGATTGGAAAAATTGCTCTATATCTTAAGAGTCGGAGCACTTCCTTGTCGGAAATGCTCTAGGGGCTGCAAGCGTTGCGTGGTAGGTCGGAGTTTGGGGAATTTGAGGGGTTTGAGTGATGGACGCGATTGAATGCATGTTGGGGCGACAATCCACGCCGGCAGCGCTGTTGGTGGAACCGACGCCCAGCGATGATCAGATGCTGATATTATTGCAAACTGCGATGCGCGCGCCCGACCATGGTGCTTTGCGGCCCTGGCGTTTTCTGTCTATTCGTGGCGACCGGCGCTATGCCCTGGGGGATATTTTTGCAAATGCTTTGGCGTTGCGGGACCCGAAAGTGGGCGCTGACGATATTGAAAAGGCCAGAGGTAAACCGGTTCGTGCGCCTTTGGTGCTGGCTGTTTGGACAGAGGTTGTGGAAGATCATCCAAAAGTCCCTGTTATTGAACAAGTGGTTGCAACCGGCGCGGCGGCGCAAAATTTGTTGAACGCCCTGCATGCCGAAGGCTATCAGGCCATATGGGTGACTGGTCCACCTTGTTACGATGAAAACGTCAAAGGACCGCTGGGTCTGGCGCCAAAGGATAAGCTGGTGGGCTTTATTCATATTGGAACCGCGAACAAGGCAACACCGATCAAGGAACGACCGGATCCGGCAGCCTATCTGCAAACGTGGTAATGATCTCAAAAACGTCAAAACGACAGATTGACAGATCGACCGGGCGTTGAAGCAATGATCAATGGAGGCACAATTTACGCGCTGGCCACGGCATCCGGTCGGGCTGGCGTGGCTGTCATCCGAATTTCCGGTGATCAGGCCGGGCCAGCCCTACGGTCGATGACCGGCAGGGAACAGGTACCTACCGCACGTCGGGCCGTATTTGGCCGTTTTCTTGATCCCGCTAATGGCGAAGAATTGGATCAGGGCCTGGTATTGTGGTTTCCAGGGCCGGATAGCTTCACCGGTGAAGATGTGGCCGAACTGCATGGTCACGGTGGCCCAGCGGTGATTGGGGCCACGTTGGAAGCATTGGGCCGGATCCCTGGGTGTCGGCTTGCGGGGCCGGGTGAATTTACCAGGCGAGCCTTTCAAAACGGCAAAATGGATCTGACCCAGGCAGAGGGGTTGGCGGATTTGATAGCGGCGGAGACTGAAGCGCAGCGGCGTCAGGCTCAGCGGCAAATGAATGGCGCGTTGGGCGGCCTGTATGAAGGTTGGCGCGGCGATCTTATTGGATCGTTGGCCTATCTGGAGGCGGACATTGATTTCCCGGACGAAGATCTGCCTGGCGAATTGTTGGCCCGACAGAAACCGAAATTGCAGTCTTTGGCAGCCGCGATTACCGCTCATCTGGATGATGGGCACCGGGGGGAACGGCTGCGCGATGGCTGCCACATGGTTATTCTCGGTGCACCGAATGTTGGTAAATCCAGCCTGTTGAATGCTTTGGCCCATCGGAATGCAGCCATCGTTTCCTCACAGGCGGGCACCACACGGGATGTTATAGAGGTGCATCTGAATTTGGGTGGCTATCCGGTTGTTCTGGTGGATACGGCAGGCCTGCGGGATAGCGATGATCTGATTGAGGCGGAAGGCGTGCGCCGTGCTTTGGCCCGGGGTGAAGGTGCGGACCTGAAGATTGTTCTTTATGATTGTGCTGAAACCCCAATCCTGGATGAACAGGTTTTGCTGTTGGCCGGACACGACGGCATTATTGTTGCCACAAAGGTCGATCTTGCGGACCAGGCCCCTAGGACAGGTACAGCGATCTCTACGAAAACCGGATTGGGTCTTGATGGTTTATTGTCCCGATTGGAAGCGGAAGCCTGTCGGCTGATGGCCGGGCAGAGTGGTCCGAGCTTGACCCGCTTACGACATCGTCAGGGTCTCGAAAATTGCAGGGATGCACTATTGCGGGCTTTGGATGAGGTGGAGGGGGAGCTGGTGGCGGAAGATGTGCGCCTGGCAGCTCGTTTTCTTGGCGGTATAACGGGCCGTGTTGATGTGGAGGATATTCTAGATGTTGTGTTTGGCGACTTCTGTATAGGCAAATAGAGTAGATATATCGCCCACAGAATGTTTCACGTGAAACATCGCTCTTGCGGCCGAAATCTTTTTGCCGGGATGTTTTGACTCTGCCTTCCGGCCTCCCTATTTTGCCGGCCATGATTAAGAGCCCGGATACTTTCGATGTCATTGTTGTCGGCGGCGGCCACGCCGGATGCGAAGCTGCGGCTGCGGCTGCCCGTATGGGCGTTCGGACAATGTTGTTGACCCACCGCCTGGACACCATTGGTGAGATGTCTTGTAACCCGGCAATTGGCGGCCTTGGCAAAGGCCACCTTGTGCGGGAGATCGATGCCCTGGATGGTTTGATGGGTCGGGTTGCCGATGCGGGCGGCATTCAGTTTCGTATGCTCAATCGACGCAAGGGACCGGCTGTGCGGGGCCTGCGGGCGCAAGCGGATAGGGCCCTCTATCGCGCTGCAATGCAGACGGCATTGGCTGAGGTTGAAAACCTAACAATACAGGCCGGGGCTGTTGAAGATCTGATTATTCATGACGGCGCTGTCACAGGGGCTCGCCTCGACGATGGCCGCGAGGTCTTGGCTGGCCGGGTAATTATCACCACCGGCACATTTCTCCGTGGACGTATTCATCTAGGAGAAAAAAGCTGGCCCGCCGGACGTGTAGGGGAGGCCCCTGCGTTGGGTCTGTCGGAACGGCTCTACGCCATGGGACTGAACATGGGCCGTCTCAAAACAGGAACGCCACCACGACTGGATGGTCGGACCATTGATTGGGAACAGCTGGAGCGTCAGCCCGGCGATCCGTCACCAGACGTATTCTCGACCCTGACGACGGAAATCGCCAACCCTCAGATCGATTGCCACATTACATGGACCAACTCGGAATGCCATGACTTGATCCGTGATAACCTGGATCGGGCACCTATTTATACCGGCCAGATTGAAGGGGCGGGGCCGCGCTATTGCCCGTCTATTGAAGACAAAGTTGTACGGTTCGCGGATCGCGACCGGCACCAGATATTCCTGGAACCCGAAGGGTTAGATGATCACACTGTCTATCCAAACGGTATTTCCACCTCTCTACCGGAAGAGGTTCAGGCAGCGTTTCTAAAGACCATACCTGGACTTGAAAATGCAAAAATGATCCAGCCGGGATATGCCATTGAATACGATTATGTCGATCCGCGTGAGTTGCGGCCCAGTTTGGAGACCATGAAGCAGGACGGTTTGTATTTGGCAGGGCAGATCAACGGCACCACGGGATATGAAGAGGCCGGGGCGCAAGGCCTGATGGCGGGCTTGAATGCTGCATTGGCGGCGATGGGTAAACCGACTTTGGTCCTGGACCGGGCAGACGGGTACATCGGTGTAATGATCGATGACCTAGTGACCAAGGGAACTCAGGAACCCTATCGTATGTTCACCTCCCGGGCGGAATATCGATTATTACTGCGTTCCGATAATGCTGATCAAAGGCTCACGCCCATAGGCTTGGCGGTTGGCTGTATCGGCGATACGCGGAAGGTCGCTTTCGAGGCGAAGGTGGTTAGGCTCGACAAAGCGCGGGCATTCCTTGAAGGGCAGTCCATAACGCCCCATGAAGCGAATGCTCAGGGCTTTACGATAAATGAGGACGGTCGTCGTAGAAACGGCATGGAACTATTGGCATTCAAGGATGTCACGATGGCCTGCCTCGCGACGCTCTGGCCGGAAGTAATTGATTTCGCCGATGATGTCGCCGCACAGTTGGAAATTGAGGCTCATTACGCAAGCTATCTGTCACGGCAACAGTCAGACATTGATGCCTATCGCCGTGACGAGGCGTTGGAATTGCCTGCTGATCTGAACTACGACCTGGTGCCCGGGTTTTCTAACGAAGCGCGGGAGAAGCTGAGGGACCATGTGCCGGCGACTTTGGCCGCAGCGGCGCGTATACCTGGCATCACGCCGGCAGCACTGACCATTTTGTTGGCCTATGTTCGGCGCGGGAAACGCCGGGCCGTAGCATAGGCTTTGCAAGATGGCTTCGTCGGAGCGTTCGGCCCCGTTGTCGATTGATGAGTTCAAAACGGCCGCCAATGTTTCACGTGAAACACTCGACCGCTTAAAAATATATGCCGACATCTTAAAAAAGTGGAATCCAAGGATAAATTTGGTTTCCCGTCGCAGTTTAGATGATCTATGGCGACGACATATGCTCGATTCGATCCAGTTATTAGAGCACTACAAGCCTAAAAGCTCGCCAAACGACAAAAATATCTGGCTGGACTTGGGTAGTGGGGCAGGGTTTCCGGGTCTGGTGCTTGCCATCGCAGGTGTCGAAAACATCCACCTCGTAGAAAGTGACGGACGAAAGTGCACCTTCCTGCGTGAGGCGGCGCGGGCCGCGGGCGCGGAAGTGACTGTACACAATAGCAGAATCGAGGCCATCCCCCCGTTAGGGGCGGGCATCATCTCAGCCCGGGCACTTGCGCCGTTGTCGAGACTGCTGTCGTGGGCTCATCCACATTTAGGGGATGATGGAGAAATATTGCTGTTAAAGGGACAAGATGTTGATGTTGAATTGACCGAAGCCGCAAAATGTTGGAACATGACTGTACGGTCCATTCCAAGCATTACGGACGGTTCCGGGTCAATTTTACAGCTATCGGAGATTTCCCGTGTCTAATTTTACCCCTACAAATACGATACCAACATCTGTACTGGCATCTGCACCAACTTCCGGACCAACTTTTGGGTCAGCTTCTGGGCCGGGGCCTATAGCAACGGGGCAGCCGGCGAAAAAACAGCCACGCATTATAGCGATCGCCAACCAGAAAGGCGGCGTTGGTAAAACCACGACGGCCATTAATCTGGGCACGGGTCTGGCCGCCATTGGCCGTAGGGTTTTGGTGGTGGATTTGGATCCCCAAGGTAACGCCAGTACGGGATTGGGTATTGATCGGCGGAACCGTACGGTCAGCTCCTACGATGTCCTGATGGGCGAGGCCACTGTTACCGAGGCTCAGGTAGCGACGGCCATTCCCGGATTGAGCATCATACCCTCAACGGTCGATCTGACAGGGGCCGAGCTGGAATTGATTGATATGCCACGGCGCGCCTATCGTTTGCGTGATGCCCTAGCAGCAGTGGCGGCAGAGACGGACGAAGGCTTTGATTATGTTTTGATCGATAGCCCGCCGTCATTGAACCTTTTGACGGTCAATGCATTGGTCGCGGCAAAGTCTGTTCTGGTGCCCTTGCAATGCGAATTTTTTGCGCTTGAAGGCTTATCCATGTTGATGAGTACTATTGAGCGTATTCGCAAAGGCTTCAATGCAGATTTGGAAATCCAGGGCGTCGTCTTGACCATGTACGATAAGCGCAATAATCTGTCTGATCAGGTGGCCGAAGATGTGCGCGGGTTCCTGGGCGACAAGGTTTATAAAACCATTATCCCCCGTAATGTGCGTGTGTCGGAGGCGCCATCCCACGGCAAGCCCGCTTTGGTATATGACCACAAATGCGCCGGCAGCCTGGCCTATATGCAATTGGCCAGCGAAATGCTCCGGCGGGAACGTTTAGACGCGGCGGCGTAAGATTATTATGAGCGAAGATAAACCCCGTAAAGGTTTGGGCCGCGGCCTTTCTGCGTTACTGGCAGAAGACCCTGATGATCAGCCGGCATTGGATCGCTTGCGCGTTGGCAAGACCGTGCCCATCGAAAACCTGGTTCCCAGCCGCTATCAGCCACGGCAATATTTCGATAAAGAGGAACTGGAGGCACTAACCCAGTCCATTCGGGAAAATGGTATTTTAATGCCAATCCTGGTCCGCAAGGACGGCGACAGCAGCGACAAATTCGAGATCGTTGCCGGTGAACGTCGCTGGCGTGCAGCACAGGCAGCTCAATTTTATGAAGTGCCCGTCGTTGTAAAGGAGCTGGATGACAATCAGGCTCTTGAAGTTGCATTGATCGAAAACGTTCAGCGTCAGGATTTGACAGCCCTGGAAGAGGCGGAGGGTTATCGCCGTCTGATGGAAGAATTTGCCAATACCCAGGAAGATCTGGCCCGCGTCGTTGGCAAAAGCCGCAGCCATGTTGCTAACATCATGCGGTTGCTTGGATTGCCCGATGGGGTCAAGACACTTTTGCAGGCGGGCAGTTTGTCCGCAGGTCATGGCCGAGCACTCTTGGCGGCGGATGATCCAGAAGCCATGGCAGTGACCGTTGTGCGCAAAGGGTTGAATGTGCGCCAAACGGAAGCCTTGGTGCAAAAGCCGGCAAAGACGGCCAAAGCAACAGATGCCACACCGCCGCCCGTTGATGATGCGGATACCCGGGCCACGGAAAAACAATTGTCAGAAAAACTGGGCCTGACTGTAAAGATCAACCATCAGGGTGAACATGGCGAGGTTCGGATCGCCTTTACGTCTTTGGACCAGTTCGACGAAATCCTGCTCCGCCTCAGTCAGCAGCCTGAGGGCTAATTTCTAACGATTGGATGAGGCGCGGGCCGCATTGGCGATGCGGATCAATGCCCGACCGCATATAGCATCAGCGGGCAGGCCGGTGGTTTTGCAATCCAATTCAGCCTCTGTCAAAATCCCCAAGGCCTGGGCCAGGCGGGCAGGGCGCCATTGTTGCAGTTGCCGCTGTATGAGTGGTTGATGTTTGAAAAAAATCGGTGGTCGTTGGGATTTGATGACCCGGGATATATCATCACCTTGGGCCAGCTTTAAGGACATCAGGTGCAACCGCTGAAGATGCCGGATGACAGCGCGCAGGATCGAAATTGGCGATTCCCCAGCGATCCGACACTTTACCAATGCACGGTCCAGGCCCGCCTGATCGCCACCTGCCGTGGCCAGGGCGACGTCGTCCCGCGCTAAAGGTGCGCCATCACCTACATTGGCTTCTGCCTCCGCCAAAGTAACCGCCCCGCCATTTTGTCCCTTATAGAGCGCCAGTTTTTCCAGCTCGGATCGCGTGATCTGACGATCCGTGCCCAAATTCGCTGAAAGATAGGCCATTGCCGAAGGTTCCGCATTCAGACCATGGCGACCCAAAATCTCATGGATCAGGTTTTCCAGAGATCGCCCGTCATCTAGATAACAGGGGATTGCCGCGGCTCGTTTATGGCTTTCAAATAGTTTGCGCAAACTGTCCCGTGGTGCCAGGCCGGCCGCTTCAACCAGCAGTAAACTACCATTATCAGCCGCCGCGGGGTCATCCAAGACAGCCTCAATCCCGGCGCTATAGGCATTGCCGGCACGACCCAGACGGACAAGCCGCCGCCCGCCTGTAAGCGATAACGCCGCCATTTCATCCAACAATCTACTGGGCTCATCTTTCAACATGGCGGCACTAATTTCGGAGACGCGAAAGGGATCGTTCGGGTCATCGACAATGGCGGCGGCAACGCGCCCGGCCCTCTCGCGCACCAGACCACCGTCTTCGCCGTATAATAGGACTGCAATGATGCCTGTTTCCGGTTGATCCAGAAACGCCTCGATCGATCTGTTTTGGACTTTCACCATTACAAAATTGCCATAGGGTTGCTGTGGCCCCTAACTACGCCGACGCGAAAAATAGACCGCAATTCTGCTTTCTATACCATCAGCAACCGCCAAAGCGGCCCGATTGCGTGCATCACGTAGAGAGATCAAATTCGCATAATCAGAGCGCACCACATTGTAAGCGGCAATTGCGCGGGCTGTACCGTTAAGCAATTCTGACCCATCACGTGTGTCAATCATCTTAAAATAGGCACGCAGGTTCAAATTGTACCGTGTCGCGCTGTCGTCTTGTTCAAAGGCTAGGCCGTCCCGGCTTTCGTCCAGGGAAACTTCCAGGCGAAACACCGTACGGTCTGATTGACCACGGGGATGCAGACGTTCCAGCAAACGATTTCGCACCAGCTGGCCAACCCGATCGGAAATTGGTGCAACCGCAACATAGGCCATATCGCTGATCGCGTTACCCGGTTGAGCGCCGGCCCCGTCTCTGGCCTGATTGCCGTAAAGTGGCTGAAAACCGCAACCGGTTACGGTCAGAAAGGCCCATAGAACGCCAACAGACAAAACACCGGGGCCCGCCCGGCGTCCCTGGCGTTGTTGTTCAATGGCGCTAGACCACCACATTGACGATTCGATTAGGCACGACAATGACCCGACGGACAGATTTGTCCCCTACGGCAGAAATCACTTTATCAAGTGCCAAGGCTGCGGCCCGCACATCTTCCTCCGGCTGATCCGGCGCAATCTCTAGTGTTGCGCGCATTTTACCGTTCAATTGTACAGCAATGGTAATCGTATCCTCAACCAAAAGCGAGGGATCGGCGACAGGCCAGGACGCGTCTGCCAACAGACCGCTCTGACCCAGAACGTGCCAGCCTTCTTCGGCGAGGTGGGGCATCATGGGGCCGACCATGATAATCAAAGCCTCAATCGCCTCCCGCTGGGCCCAGCGATCACCGGCCCCGTCATCATTTCCAGC
>JAPKBD010000101.1 GCA_028824965.1 Alphaproteobacteria bacterium
CCATGAAACAGGCCGAAGAAGGGGATATGGATGAGAAGTTTGCCACCGGTCCCATACCGCTCGGCGATGATCCTGAAAGCACCTTGCCTCTGACCCTGCGAAAAGGCCCCTATGGGCTGTATATTCAGCTGGGCGAGGTGGCTGAGGAAGATAAAAAGAAGAAATCGAAAAAGCCAAAACGCGCCGGTTTGCCAGATGATATCACGATTGAGGAGCTGGATCTGGAGCTGGCTCAGAAACTGATCAAACTGCCCCGCCCTGTCGGTGACCATCCTGAGACGGGCAAAAGCATTTTCGCCGGCGTGGGCCGTTTCGGCCCCTATGTGATGACTGAGGCGCGTTACTTCAAATTGGAAAGCACGGCGGACGCCATTAGCATCGGGTTGAACCATGCGGTGTCCGTGATTGCCGATGGCATGGCCAAGGGCGGCGGGCGTCGCGGTGCGAACACCATCGCCACTCTGGGCGAACATCCTGATGGCGGCGACGTCAAAATTCTGGACGGTCGTTTCGGCCCTTACGTTAAATACAAAAAACTGAACGCCACTTTGCCGAAGACCGCTGATCCAGAGAAAGTAACTCTGGCAGAGGGGTTGGAGCTGTTGGCGGCCAGGGCAGCCGCTTCGGGCCAAAAGCCGGCCAAGGCAAAGGTTGAGCCTAAGGCGAAAGCAAAAGCGAAGGCGAAGCCCAAAGCAAAGGCGAAAGCGAAACCAAAGGCCAAGGCGAAATCTAAGGCTAAGCCAAAAGCCAAAAAGGCGGCCCCCGCTGCTGATGAAGTGGCGGCTGGGTCTTCAGATTGAGTGCCCCCGAGCATGCCTGACAAGATGTCTGACAGGGGAGGCCTGCCCGACAAGGCGGCCATCAAGAAATTCATCCAGGATGCCCCCGGCACCGTAGGCCGGCGGGAAATTGCGCGCGCCTTTGGCATCAAGGGTGCGGCGCGGGTTGAACTGCGCGCCATCTTGAAAGAGCTGGCTGATGAGGGCGTCATCGGACGCGGCAAAGGCAAACGCTATGATAAGGCGGGCACATTGCCATCGGTCACGGTGCTGCGGATTTCCGGCGTTGATGATGATGCTGTGTTGCTGGCGGAACCTATGAAAAAGGTCGATGCCACGGACCACGAAAGTAATATTCCAGCCCCGCGCATCGTTGTGAAGGCGGACCGCCGGGATGGTGGCAAACTGGGCGTTGGTGATCGCATCTTGGCCAAGATGACCCGCAAGGGCGCGGGCTATGAGGCCTCAGTTATCCGCGTTTTGCCAAAAGGACCGGACCGGGTCATTGGCGTTTATTCCGAGGTGCCCGGCCAGGGTGCGCGAATACGCCCCACGGACCGGCGGCAAAAATCTGAATATGGCGTTGCGAAGGATCAAAATGGTGGTGCCCGCAAGGGTGATCTGGTGATCGCCGATGTTCTGATCGGTCGCCGCCATGGTCTGCCCGAGGCCAGGGTGGTTGAAATTCTGGGCGATATGGAAGATCGCCGGGCCATATCCCTGATTGCCATTCATACCAATGATATCCCGGACGTCTTCCCGGACGAAGTGGTGGCGGAGGCAGAGGCGGCCCAACCTGTTCTTATGACCTCATCCGGGGTGCGGGAAGACTTACGCCATCTGCCTTTGATTACGGTCGATGGGGCTGATGCCCGTGATTTTGATGATGCCATCTGGGCCGCGCCCGATGATGATCCAAAGAACAAGGGTGGCTGGCAGGTTATTGTCGCCATCGCCGATGTGGCCCACTACGTCACGCCTGGAAATGCCCTTGACCGTGAAGCGCGCAAGCGTGGCAATTCTGTCTATTTCCCGGATCGCGTAGTGCCCATGTTGCCCGAGGCGCTGTCGAACAACCTTTGTTCCCTGCGCCCGGATGAAGATCGGCCCGTTATGGCCGTGACCATGCGCTTGGACCCTAACGGGCAGCGGTTGGAGCATAAATTCCACCGCGCCATGATCCGATCCGCGGCACGGGTGATCTACGAGGACCTGCAAGCGGCCTACGACGGGGAACCCAACGATCAGACTGCCGGGATACTAGAAGATGTGATCAAGCCCTTGTACGGCGCCTGGGGCGCTTTGATGCGGGCACGTGATAAACGCGCGCCTTTGGATCTGGATTTGCCGGAGATGAAGATTTCTCTGGGCGAAGATGGCCGTATTGCCGATATCAGCTCGCGCCAGCGCCTGGACGCCCATCGGGTGATCGAAGAATTCATGATTGAAGCCAACGTCGCAGCAGCCGAAACGTTGGAGACCCAGAAGATGCCCTGCGTCTATCGGGTACATGACCAACCCAGCCGGGAAAAACTGGTGGGCCTGAAAGATTTCCTGGCCAGCATGAATTTGTCGTTCGCTATGGGAGACCGCCTGCGCCCGGAATTGTTCAACCGCATTCTGGCCAAAGCCAAGAACACGGAACATTGGGAAGCGGTCAATCAATCGATCCTGCGCTCCCAATCCCAGGCCCGCTATGACCCGGATAACATCGGCCATTTTGGCCTGGCGCGATCACGCTATGCTCATTTCACCTCACCCATCCGGCGCTACTCTGACCTGCTGGTGCACCGGGCCTTAATCCGGGGCGGTGGTTTTGGCACACCGGGATTGGGGGATGGTCTGACGGATAGTGAAGCAGAGGGTTTGGCGGCAACGGCGGAACATATCTCCATCACAGAACGACGGGCCATGGTCGCCGAACGGGATGCCAACGACCGCTATATGGCGGCCTTCATGGCGGAAAAGACAGGTGCGGAGTTTCCGGCCCGGATCAATGGCGTCACCCGCGCAGGTTTATTCCTGACCCTGACCGAGACAGGAGCGGATGGTCTGTTGCCCATGCGTTATTTGCATGATGATTATTATCAGTTGGATGAGACGCAAAAGGCCCTGATCGGAGAACGTTCCGGTACGCGCTATCGCCTGGGCGATACCCTCACCGCGCGATTACTGGAGGTCAACACTCTGACCGGTGGCCTGATTTTTGAATTACCATCGGCCAGCCAGGAAACATCAGAAGGCGCGCGTGGTGGACCACGGTTCGGAAAGCCGCGCAAGGACTGGCCAAAACGTGGGGCGTCCAAGAACAGCAAGCGTAAGGGGCGGCGGCGTAGCTAGCTGAAGCTTGAAAGGTCTGAACTTTAGCCGCAGACATGGATTACCGGGTTACGCCCCGTAATGACGAAAATATGTCAGTAAATGGCTAAAAAACGACGAAATTGTCATTGCCGGGCTTGACCCGGTAATCCACAAACACAGTCCATTGCCCCCCAATCTTCCTCAAAACGCGTCTTCCCTAAATCGCGTTGGCCCTATCGATGATGGCGTGGAGAAGGACATTACAACCCGCCGTGCAATGATCCTGGGTCGCGCTTTCCACTTCGTTGTGAGAGATCCCGTCCTTGCAGGGGACAAAAATCATACCTGTCGGTGCCAGGGTGGAAATGTGACAGGCATCGTGTCCGGCACCGGACGTGATTTTCATGGCGTTTAAGCCCGCAGCCTCCGCCCCCGCTGCGACAGCGGCAACGCAGTCCGGATTAAAGACGATGGGCGGTTGATACCAGATCTCCTCCACCTCCAGATCAAGGCCTTGCGCGGTGACCGCCTCGCAGGCCTGTTCCAGTTTGGCCTTCATCTCTGATAACCGTGCGTCTTCCGGATGCCGAAAATCGACGCTGAAGGCGACATGGCCCGGAATAGTGTTACGGGAATTGGGGCTGACATCGAATTGTCCTACCGTGGCGCAGGCGCCGGGCTGAAAATCAAGGCCGATACGGTTGACGGCTGTGACCAGTTCGGCCGCACCCACCAAGGCATCGCGCCGGGTCTTCATGGGCGTTGGGCCGGCATGCGCCTCCTGTCCGGTCACAGTGATGTCGAACCAGCGCTGGCCCTGTGCGCCCTGGACGACGCCGATGGTTTTATCCTCGTCCTCCAATATGGGGCCTTGTTCAATGTGGACTTCGAAGAATGCCGCAACATTGCCGACGCCGGGGGCCTGATCGCCCAGATAGCCAATCGCCTCCAACTCATCGCGGAAGTTTTTGCCGGCGCTATCCGTCATGGCATACACCTCATCCAGATCGAACTTTCCAATGGCCACACCGGACCCCATCATGGCGGGGGCAAAGCGGCAGCCTTCTTCGTTGGTCCAGACAGTGACTTCCACCGGCCGTTCCGTCTCGACGCTCAGATCGTTCAGGGTGCGAATGACCTCCAATCCGGACAGCACACCAAATACGCCGTCGTACTTGCCGCCTGTCGGCTGGGTATCAAGGTGGCTGCCGGTCATCACTGGGGCCAGTGTGTCGTCCTTGCCGGGGCGGCGGGCATAGATGTTGCCGACCGCATCAACCCGGACTGTGCAGCCCGCTGCCTCACACCAGCGCACGAACAAGTCCCGGCCCTGGCCGTCCAGTTCCGTCAATGCCTGGCGATTAACGCCACCTTTTTCCGTGGCACCGATTTTTGCCATCTCTACCAACGAGGCCCATAAACGATCACTGTCAATTGCCATGTTCTGCCCCAAATTCTGCATCATCGACCCCATGAAATAATTTCAATCCAGCTGCATGGTATTAGGCCATGAGGCATGAAATAATCCAAGCACCGAAAATAGGAGTGCCCGTATGTCTTACGATACCATCAGCGTTGTCGATCACGACCAACATGTCGCCATTACCCTTAACCGACCCGATGCCTTGAACTCCATCTCGCCCGATATGATCGATGATCTGAATGCGGCCCTGGATAGCATTGAAGGGCGGCCAACCCTGTGCGCCCTATCCATCACCGGCAATGGCCGGGCCTTTTGCGCCGGCGCAGACCTGAAGGCAGCGCAGTCGCGTATGGCAGGCGCTGATGCAGCGACGGTGAACAGCAATTTTCTTGATGGTTTGCGCCGGGTGTTGTTACGCCTGGAAGATTTTCCCACGCCCGTGATTGCCGCCGTAAATGGCCTCGCGCTCGCCGGCGGTTTGGAGTTGGTCATGGCCTGTGATCTGGTCATCGCGGTGGAAAGCGCCAAGTTGGGCGATGCCCATGCCAATTACGGCCTTGTGCCCGGCGGTGGAAATTCCGTCCGCCTGCCGCGCAAGATTGGCCCAACGCGGGCGAAACAGCTGATCTATACCGGTGAGTTTCTGCCCGCTCAACAGTTGATGGATTGGGGTCTGGTCAACATGGTGGTGCCTGACGGTGAACTTGGCAAAGGACTGGATGAACTTATCGCCAAGCTGTCGAATAAAAGCCCCATCGGTCTGCGCCGTATGAAGCGCATGGTGGATGATGGCCAGGAACAAGGTCTGGGCGCGGCCCTGCGCTATGAACTATCCCTCAACGCACAGCACGCTGCATCGAATGATCGTTTGGAAGGTTTGGCGGCCTTCAACGAAAAACGCAAACCGAATTTTACGGGAACCTAAATACCAACGACCAGTTCGGTCCCGACCAACGCCGTGCGGTGCATGATCCGCCGCTCGGTCGCGGCGGCATAGGGTGTCACGCAGTGCATGGTGCAACGGTTGTCCCACATCACCAGATCGTGGCGGGACCATTTGTGTTTGTAGACAAATTCTGGCTGGCTGATGTGGTCGAGAAGGTCTGCGAACAGCGCCTTGCTGTCCTCAACCGACCAGCCCACCACGCCCTCCATCATGGGGGCCGAAAAATACAGCGAACGTCGGCCGTTGGGATGTACGCGCACGATGGGTTGATCCACGGGGGGCACTTTGGCCAGTTCCTCCGCCTTCATGGGCGGTTGGTTTTTCAAGGCACGGGAATATTGAAATGAATGTCGCGCCTTCAGCGGGGCGATTTTTTCCTTCATGTCATCAGACAGCGCCTCGTAGGCGGCAAACATATTGGAAAATTGGGTTTCTCCACCATCCGATGTCACCTCCAGGCCGCGCAATACCGCACCTAAACTGGGGGTCGGCAGATACGAGCTATCCGTATGCCATAGCTGGGTCAGGGATTGAAACCGCGCCGTATCGCTTTCCACATTCAGAATTTGGCCGTCCGTATCAACATTTGAAACCCGGTAGATCTCGGGCACCGTGGCGGCACCCATGTTGCTTTGAGGAAAGGATTCCAGGTCCGAAAAATGGCGGCTAAAGCTAACGTGCTGCGCATCTGTAATATCCACTCCACGGAATAACAGGATGTGATGGGTGGCGAAGGCGTCTTTCAGGGCGGTCAGGGTGCCCTCGTCCATGGGGGCCAAAAAATCAAAACCGTGCACTTCGGCACCGATCACGGGATGTAGCTTGGTGGTGGTGATTGTCATGGCGGGCTCCTCTGCATCAATCTTATGGCAATGGGTGCCAGGGGGGAAATAGATTTGCGCATGCAGCGTCATGAGGTATCGTTAAAAAAATTGGGAGAAAATAGCCATGATCCATGCGAAATCTTTTGCCGAAGTCACCCCGGACCGGTTTGTGGGCAAGCTGTTTAACGGCGAAACATACGCCCGCACCAACTATTTAGGCTCCGATACCTCGCACCGGGACACGCCCCAGGCGCTGTTGGTGGAGCAATCGGCGAACTCCGTCATACCGCCGCATTTTCATGGCATCGATCAATTTCAGGTCATCGTGCATGGCGGCGGCATGTTGGGTAAGCATGCGGTGAAGCCCGTCTGTGTCCACTACGCCAACGCCTATACGGGCTATGGTCCGCTTAACGCGGAGGACGACGGCATTTTCTATTTCACCCTGCGGGCCCAATCTGAACCGGGCGCGTTCTTTTTCCCCGAAGGGCGAAAGTTCCAAAAGGCGAATGAGCGGCGAAACCTGACAGCGGACGTTGATGTGGTCGCTGACGGCGATGCTCTGGCGGTGATATCCGGGGTCGAGCAGGACATTGTGTTTCCGCAGGAGGAGGCAGGCTTGGCTGCCTGGCATGTGCGCATGGGACCCAACGCCGACTTCACCGGGCCTGATCCTACCAAGGGTGGGGGACAATATTATGTGGTGATGCGCGGCACCTTGAACCATGACGGCAAGGATTTTGAGAAATGGTCCTGCGTTTTTGTGGAACCGCCCGAAGACGGCTTGGCGATTACATCCGGGGCGGATGGTCTGGAAGTGCTGATCCTGCAATATCCGTTTTGGCAGACCGGCACGGAATTGGCTGGCGACGCTCCATTATATGCTGAAGACAAAATGGATTAAAGGTTCCGTCTCCAAAATGGGGAATGTTGTCATTCCAAACTGGGTAATATTTTGAGTGCAGTCCTAGTGGCCTCGCGCTATCGTTGTGGTCAACATGGCTAATCAGATCCGCACAATTCGACAGGCCCGTGGACTATCCGTCGATCAGCTTGCTGAACGGGTTGGGGCCTCACGCTCGAAACTCTACAAGCTCGAAAACGGCAGCCAACGGCTGACCGATCTTTGGCTGAACAGGTTGGCTGATGCACTTGATGCAGCACCTGGTGATTTTCTAACGGCTGCCAACCCGACCATTCCCGTCAGCCATTATATCTCCGCTGCATTTTCAGAGCTCGACGGCTTCGATATGCCAGGCCCCGTGGAGCAATTGTCGCCGCCACGTCGCCTCTCCCGGCCGGAAGATTGCCTGGCCTGCGAAGTCTATGATGATAGCTGTAATGACATTTATCCCAAGGGTAGCCTCATTATACTGCGCGCCCTGCCTGGCCTGCAAAAGCCACTTAGTTTGGGGGATCGTATTGTTGTTCGCCATTATGTGGATACGGTCAGGGATGGCCGGATCATGGAGGTTTTGCTTGGGCATTTAGACCGCACCATTACAGGTGATCTGGTTCTATTGACCCGGTCCAGCAATCGTCAGATCCCCAGTGCTGTCACCATCCGTCGTGCGCCCGATGTAAGTCACGGCTTGTCCGATGCCCAGGGCCGGTTTCGCCATGCTGATGATGCTGCCTTGCCCAAATACACCCCTGAACCCGATGATCAGGCGGAAATCATAGGCGTGGTCGCCATGGTGATCCAAACGGAAACAGCTGCCTGAATAAATCCTGGGCCGCGTTTTCCGAATAGGGGTTGATTAAATGAAAAGCAAAACTTATAGCTGTCTCCATTATGGAGACGCAAACAGCCTGGCATCATAAAAACGACCTCGCCACAGATCAGCAGGTTGATCGTTTTGTGGGCGCGCGATTGCGTCTCCGGCGGAAACTTCTCCACCGCAGCCAGACCTGGCTAGGCGATGCGGTCGGTCTGACCTTTCAACAGATCCAGAAGTACGAGAAGGGTCGAAGTCGGATCGCTGCCTCGCGCTTGTGGTCCCTAAGCCGCGCGTTGGATGTGCCGGTTTCGTATTTCTTTGACGGCCTGGATGACCTGGATGACGGGCAACAGGCATTCAGCCCGCCCGTTGATAATACGATCCCGGATTATGATAGTGGACAGGCCAAAATTTCCGGTCAGCCCACGGGGGCACTAACACCAATGGAAATGCGTCTTTGTCAGGCGTTACGTTCCCTGTCTGAACCGCAGCAAAACGTCTTCCACAATTTGGTCTTGGCGTTCACACCGATGGGGGAAGGCACTATCCCAGAATGACATGTTCCTGTGTCAATATGGTGCCGATGGCGCCGGGCTCCAAAAAATTTACCTCATCCGCCTTAATCCGGGCGTATGTCTCGGTTCCGGCTGACAGACGCATATCATCAATGGTATCGAACCAGGCCATAGCCAAACCATCTATTTTGGGCGGTTCCGCCTTGCGATAGGCGCCCAGGCGCACGTGACACTGGACATACCGGCGCATGGTTTTGGTCTCCAATGCGATCAGACCATGAGGGTCACGCCAATAGGCCTGAGCCTCTGCCTTATCCATGCCGACTTTGAATTTCAATAATGAAATGCTTTTAACGCCGTCCCTGGGCATCGGCGCGTCTTTGATCACCGTCTCCGTGGTCAACAGTTCCACCAAACGATTGCCATCGATAAAATTTGGCTCGTCCGCTTTGGCGGCTGCAAATTCCGCCGTCTGGGCCATAGCGCGCAGGGCTTCCTTGTCGTCCACCCAAATCTCTGCCACGCCGTCACAGGCCAATTCGCCCTTTTTATAACCTGCCAGTTT
This sequence comes from Alphaproteobacteria bacterium, assembly GCA_028824965.1. GTDB lineage: Bacteria > Pseudomonadota > Alphaproteobacteria. The sequence continues at coordinate 9,075 of JAPKBD010000101.1, forward strand.
AGGGTGACATTGCACATAGCGCCGAATGCCGGGAATGCGCGCCACTATTGGGCCATGATTGTTCAACCAATGAGCCTGGAAATCTTCTACGCTCATGCCGGGGTTCCGATACGCCAGTTCGCAAATTTTGATCATTTTGTTTCTACCTATCCAATGCGCCCTTACAAGCTAGGAGGGTTATTAGCGCAACACAATGGTTTGTACCTTTCACCCCTCTGGCGCTAAGCTATATGCTCAGAACAGTATGACGATGAGTATGAAAAAATGTCGGACATTAAAGCCGATTGCAAAACTGGGGGCTGCCTGTGCGGGTCCGTGCGCTATGAACTGACGGGGGAGCCGATGACAACGATGATTTGCAATTGCACCATCTGTCAGCGCAGCAGCGGCAGTGCGCTATCTACAATCGCTCTGGTCGCCCGTGATGCCCTCAAAATTGAGGGGGAGCTTAAGGGCTATGAATATGCCGGTGACAGCGGCAATAAGCTGGAGATCAATTTCTGCCCCAATTGCGGCTCTCCGATCATTCTGAATATTCGCCGTATGCCTGATGTGGTTTCCATCAAGGTGGGTAGTTTTGACGATACATCCTGGTTCAAACCCAAGGTTAGTATTTGGGCCGACAGCGCCCAATCCTGGGTGCCGGAAATCGCTGATTGCCAGGCTTTTGGGAAAAACGGCCAATAAGACTATTTGGGTTTTTCAGCCACGATAACGGGTTCGTTCTTATAGCGCCCTTCACATTCGGACACGGATTTTTTGACCAGGGCATTTTGCATGCCCATGTCATGTTTCAGCCATCTTTCAATCAGCTCGGGCCGGACCTTGGCCTCATTCAAAGATTGTTCGAGAAGGATGTGCCGGGTCAGAAAAATTTCTTCCGTGATGAACATATGCACATGCGCCGTTGCCGGCGGTCTGCCGCCATAAATCTTGGGTCCGCCAAACAGCCCGGCCATAAATTCGTTCTGCTGCCCTTCCAGGTGCGGCCTGGGAACGCCTTTGAAGAAATCCTTCAGCCATGGATGGCTGAGAAGTTTGTCATATAAAATCGTGTGTACTTTTGCGATGCCCGGCATGCCGCCAAGATCGTCAAATAATGTGTCCGTCATAATTCGCTCAACTTTCCCTAGAGCATTTCCTACGAGGAAATACTCAGACTCTTAAGAATAGAGAAAAATTTCCAATCACTTAGAAACGCCCAGAGCTTTTGGGCATTTCACGCTGGATCGGAATTGCTCTACTATTAGAAGTTGATGTAAACTATGGTCCTGAAAATTATATTAACGGTAAAAGTTCAGCCGATACGCCCTTCGGCGACCCCATGGCACGCTACATAGATCCCGTCATAATTCTGTGCCAACGGCGCTTCGACCCGGCAGCGGTCTTCCGCATGGGGGCAGCGGGGGTGAAAGGCGCAGCCCGATGGTGGATTGATGGGGCTGGGAACTTCACCTGCGACAGGAATACGTTGCCGCCCGGACATTTCCAGATCGGGAATGGCGTCCAGCAGCATCTTGGTATAGGGGTGGCGTGGATTTTCAAACAACGTCTTGGTCTCAGCCCATTCCACCAAGTGGCCCAGATACATCACACCGACCTTGGTGGAGACGTGATAGACCACGGCCAGGTCATGGCTGATGAATAAATAAGTCAGGCCAAGGCGATCCTGCAGTTCCTTCATCAGGTTCAGGATTTGTGCCTGAACTGAAACATCCAGGGCCGAGGTAGGTTCGTCACAAACCAGAAACTCCGGCTCTCCCGCCAAGGCACGGGCAATGGAAATTCGTTGCCGTTGGCCGCCGGAAAATTCGTGGGGGTAGCGTTCACCATCGGCGGGCGAGAGGCCGACTTGGCTCAACAATTCGCCGACCCTACCCAGAATTTCGTGTTTATTGCTTAACAGCCGCCGCACCCGGATCGGCTCTGCAATGATATCGGCGACCCGCCAACGTGGGTTCAATGATGCATAGGGATCTTGAAAGATCATCTGCATATGCGGTTGCATGAGCTTGCGATCAGCCGCCGCGCTTCGCGGTCCGATCTCCACCCCTTCGTATTTGATAGAGCCCGCAGTTGGTTCGTACAGCCCGACGATTAGGCGGGCAACGGTGGATTTGCCGCAACCGGACTCCCCCACCAGAGAGAAGGTTTCACCCCGGCCAATATCGAAGTTAATGCCATCCACGGCCTTAACGTAGGATTTATCCAAGCGCTCGATCAGCCGGTTCAGAAAGGGGGCGGAGACATCGAAATAACGGACCAAGCCATCTACGGAAAGCAGCGGTGCCTCGCTTTTGACGACATCGTTCATGCTATGCATCCGCCCTGTCGAAAAGATGGCAGGCCACTTCCGAGGCTTCTGCCACCTGCAAGTTCGGCCGCTCGACCCGGCAGCGATCCGTCACCTCTTCACACCGCGGGTTGAAAGGACAACCGGGCGGGATTTCCTGTAGCCGGGGCATGGAGCCTTCAATCTGTGTTAGTTGGTCGACGTGATGGCAGATATGAGGGATCGATCCCATCAGGCCGTGGGTATAGGGATGCTTGGCGGCGCGAACTACCTCCTGCACCGGGCCAATTTCGGCAATCCGGCCGGAATACATCACCGCGACACGATCCGCAGCCTCGGCAATGACCCCCATGTCGTGAGTGATCAGCATAACGGCGGTACCGTGCTCATGGCACAGGCGCTTTAGCAACGAGATGATCTGGGCCTGAATAGAGACATCTAGCGCTGTCGTCGGCTCATCCGCGATAATCAGACGCGGTTCGGCGCAAAGTGCGAGGGCGATGACCACCCGCTGGCGCATGCCGCCAGAGAATTGGTGGGGATAATGATCAATGCGTTCTTCGGCACCGGGTATGCCGACCTCTTCCAGCAATTCCAAGGCCCTCGCGCGGGCTTCTTTTTCGTTCATGGGCATGTGGGTTTGGATCGTTTCCACCAGTTGCCGGGAAATCGAATAAAGCGGGTTGAGGGAGGTTAGTGGGTCTTGGAAGATGGCACCAATACGACGGCCCCGGATACGACGGATTTCCTCATAGGGCAGTTTATCGATGCGCTGCCCCTCCAACCTAATCTCACCTTTGGCAATGCGACCGGGTGGTTCCAGCAAGCCGATGATGGCAGCGCCGGTCAAGGACTTGCCCGCGCCTGACTCTCCCACCACGCCCAAAATTTCGCCCGGTGCAATATCGAACGAGATATCATCGACGGCCACCAAAGTGCCCCGCCGGGTCGGGAACTCAATACGCAGATTGCGTACGGACAGAAGAGGTGTGTTTTCTACTTTTTTCAACATGTTGGGTTCAACGCAGCTTTGGGTTCAGGGCGTCGCGTAACCAATCACCCAACAGGTTGACCGCCAAAACCAATATGGCCAGCACAGCGCCAGGGAACAGCGTGATCCACCATTCGCCCGAGAACAGATAATCCTGGCCCACATTGATCAACGTACCCAATGATGGTTCGGTCGGGGAGACGCCAACGCCGAGGAAGCTCAAGGTCGCCTCGGTGATGATGGCCAGGGCCAGATGGATGGTGGCGATGACCAGCACCGGGCCCATAACGTTGGGTAGGACATGGCGTAGCATGATCATAACAGGCGGACGGCCGATAACGCGGGCGGCCTGGACATATTCCTTATTCTTTTCCACCAGGGTGGAGCCGCGCACGGTGCGGGCATATTGTACCCAGCCGGAAATGCCGATGGAGAAAATCAGAACATAGATGGCCAGTTCATCGTGGGTGTCGCGCGGCAGCAGACCACGCGCCACGCCGTCC
>JAPKBD010000102.1 GCA_028824965.1 Alphaproteobacteria bacterium
GTCGCAATATCAGGCAAATAGCTTTGTTTCTGTTCTTCCGTACCTGCGACCATTAATGCTTCGGAGCCTAAATAGATCGACGATGCAAAGGGCGTCGGTGCCAATGCGCTGCCTAGCTCTTCGGCCAGAACACATAATTCAAGATGCCCCATGCCGGAGCCGCCGTATTCTTCGGGAATGGCCGCACCCAGCCAGCCCATCTCAGCGAACTGACGCCATAGGTCCTGGTCATAGGCCTGTTCGCCCTCAAGGGTTTCGCGCACCACGCTTGGGGGACATTTATCCAGCAAAAACCGCTTGGCCTGATCGCGCAACATGCGTTGGTCATCATTAAACTCAAAATTCATACCGCTCGTCCAGTCCTATCAAACCGTGACAATTTTCCCCTATAGAATGGAAGTTGACGGCAACCGTCAAGCGGCTTTCTGGAGCCTAACTTTCAGGTATGATTAACCATAGGCATCTATAAGGAAATCATGGAAATTATTGACCCACGTGCAGCGTTCGAAAGCGGTAACGCAGCCCTTGGTGAAGGCCGTGCTGAAGACGCGGTTGTTCACTATCGCAAGGCCATGGGTGCGGCTCCAGACGTGGTTGAAGTACACCATAATCTGACGGCGGCCTTGGCTCAATTAGGCCGTAATGATGAGGCCATAGGGGCAGCCCGTCTGGGGCTAGAGCAACGCCAAGATTATGCGCCGTTGCATGTTGCCCTGGCCAATTTGTTGAGCCTGACGGGCGAGGTGAAAGAGGCCCGCGCCCATTACGAAGAGGCGCTACGTCTGGATCACGATTTGGCCGTTGCCTGGTCCGGTATGGCCGGCATTTTCATGGCTGAAGGGTCTTATGAAATCGCTTCAGAAAAATATCGTAAAGCTATGTCAATAAACAAAAATGATATTGTTTCAATGAACAATCTGGCGATCTGTCAGATGAGCCTGGGGCGTCATCATGATGCCTTGGCTTTGTATCGGGATTTGGTTGCCTTGAACCCTGCTGTGGGGAGTTTGCGGAACAATCTGGCGCAGGTATTACAGGCCTTGGGGCGTCATGATGAGGCCGTGGCGTCGTTCCGAAGGGCGCTTGAATTGGACCAGAAAATCGACAATCTGGCACCGTTTTTCATGCAGTCTTTGATGTATCAATGTGCCTGGGATGATCTGGCCACAGTTAAGCAAATGGTGCTGGATGAAACCCATCGCCGGTTAGCGGATGGTCTAGCCATTACAGTGCAGCCGTTTTCCCTGGCGGGTACGGACGCGCCTGCCGACCTTCGACTGGCGGCATCCCGGTCTTATGCCGCCCATTGTGCGGTGGCCGTCAAAGGCCTCGCTGATCGTTTGCGGTTCAAGTATCTGCCCGCCCGCGTCGGGCCACTACGTATTGGCTATATCTCTCCCGATTTTCGCCAGCACAGCGTCGCCACTGCGTTCAAGGATCTGATCGCCCGCCATGACCGGGAATATTTCGAATGGTTCGGTTATGCCATCGGGCGCGAGACGCGCGACCATATGACCGACTATTTCCGATCGCAGTTTAATCATTTCACGGATTTCAACGAAAAGGATCTGGAGGAAACCGCCCGCCACATTCACCAAGACCGCCTGGACCTGTTGGTGGATCTATCAGGGTTTACCCGTCATTCCGCCCTGGAGTTGTTGGAGCTGCGCCCCGCACCGCTACAGGCGCATTATCTCGGTTACGGTGCCACCCTGGGCACAGATTGTGTGCAATATCTGATCACCGATGCGGTCAACACACCGCCCGAATTGGCCGAACATTGCGCCGAGGCGGTGATCTATCTGCCCGACAGCTTCATGGCGACTTCAAAACCCGAGATAGCTGCCGAAATTCCCGATCGAGCTAGCCAGGGCCTGCCTGAAGGCGCAATGGTCTTCGCCAACTTCAACGCTCATTATAAATTCGATCCCGAGACATTTGATCTATGGCTTGATCTGTTGGCGGCATTGCCCGGCAGCGTCATATGGCTGTTGCAGGGCAGTGACGGAGCTATGGCCAACCTGCGGGCCACCGCGACGTCCAAGGGGATTGACCCTGATCGCCTGATCTTTGCCCCACGCGCACCCCATCCGGAACATTTGGCCCGGCAATCCCTGGCGGATCTAAGTTTGGATTGCCGCCATCACACGGGCGGTGTTTCTACCATGGATGCTCTGTGGTCCGGCCTGCCGGTGCTGACCATCGCGGGTGACAACCAATCCGCCCGCACCGGTGCCTCCATCCTGCATTCAGCGGGATTGGCGGATCTAGCGGTTGGGTCCTTGGCAGAGTACCGCGCCAAGGCATTGCAATTGGCGCTGGATCCCGACGCATTGGCAAACCTGAAAGCCCGGGTCAGGGCCGCGACGGGAACAGCGCCATTGTTTGATACCGCGCGACTGGCCCGACATTTGGAGGCAGCCTATCGTGAAATAGTCCGCCGACACAGATCGGGTGAGACGGTAGGTTCCTTTGCCGCCCATGAGGTTCTATGATGCGCGCAAAATCAATAAATCGACGAGATGAGGAAACAGGATCATGGATCTGACAGAGCGCTTAGATAAGCTGTACGCAAGTGCGGTGTACGATGTGTTGAACAGCATGGGGCATGCCAATTGCGTACTGCCCCACGGCCTCAATGCGCTTGACCCCAGCCACCGTCTGGCCGGCCAGATTGAAACCATGAATGGCGATTACAGCGAAGACAAAGATGCGGGTGAGACCTTGCTGGCCTGGGCCACGGTGTTGTCCAAGGCACCAGCTGGCAAGGTACTGATTTGTCAGCCGAATACATATGAAGTGGCCCTGATGGGGGAGCTATCGGCAGAGACGTTGAATTATCGCGGCGTGCGCGGCTATATCGTCGATGGCGGTTGTCGGGACGTGCCGTTTTTGTTGAAAAATGATTTTCCGGTTTTCTGCCGTTTCAACACCCCGAAAGACATCTGCAAGCGCTGGGTGGCCGAAAGCATGGGGGAACCCATCGATATTGGCGGTGTCGCCATTCACAGCGGCGATTATGTGCTGGCGGATATCGACGGTGTCGTGATCATCCCGCAGGCTATGGCAGAGGCTGTCATAACAGAGACCGAAGCGGTCGCATCTACCGAAACTGCCATGCGCGATGCCATATTGGGTGGCATGGACCCGGTTGATGCCTATAGAAAATTCGATACGTTTTGAACATGAACCCCAGAATATGATACCCAGAACATGAACCGGCCTTTATTACATAACCTGACGGACATGGCAGCGCGCTTGCAACCACGCGACGTTGGCCGCATCAACTGGCTTGGCGTCTGGACCTTGTATTCCAAGGAAGTGCATCGTTTCCTTAAGATCACCATGCAGTCCATCGTTGCGCCTGTGGTTACTACGCTGTTGTTCCTGGCTGTCTTTACCCTGGCCTTTGGGGATCGTGCCGTGCTGGGGGGGGAGGTGTCCTTTCCCCGTTTCCTGGCACCTGGTCTGATCATGATGGCCATTGTGCAAAACAGCTTTGCCAACAGTGCCTCATCTGTTTTGATTTCCAAGATTCAGGGCAACATCGTTGATTTGTTAATGCCGCCCCTAAGCGCGGGGGAACTTAGTTTTTGTTTTGCCTTTGCAGGTGCCACCCGTGGTGTGATGTGTGGTGCCGCTGTTGCCGTTGGGATGAGCTTTTTTGTAGATAACAGCGTCGCCCATATCTGGCCAATTTTGTTCTATGGCATGGCGGCGGGTCTGTTGCTGTCCCAGATCGGCCTGTTGTCCGGGATTTGGGCCGATAAATTCGATCACATGGCCACGATCACAAACTTCATCATCACGCCATTGGCCTTTCTGTCCGGCACCTTCTATTCCATCGATCGTTTGCCCGAACCCTGGTATGGCCTAAGCCAGATAAACCCGTTCTTTTATATGATCGACGGTTTTCGTTATGCCTTTATAGATCGGGCCGATGGCTCGTTGGTAGCGGGTGTCATCATCATGATCGTCCTGAACGCTGTAATGTGGACAACCAACTATCTGGTTCTGCGCAATGGCTGGAAGTTGAAAAGCTGACGATACTGGCTCGATCAAATTGCCGGTCCATGAAGGCTTGACGGGCAATCAGCGATAATTATTGAGAACTTTAGGAATTGTACTATTCGCGTAAAGCTTCGCTATACCTCGATCAATAGCCGCGACGAAACTTGCAGATGCTGCTGCGCCATACATAGCGTGTATCGGTATGCAGGGCAGTATGGCATCGGCTGTCTGTATGCTGAAAATATTTTTAGACAGGTTCATTTGGGCGATGGTCCAATAAAATCGAATGCTGCTGGATAGGAAATAGTCAGCCCGTTCGCTTACGATCATCGAAATTGCTGCTTCTCTTGTTTTTACTCTGACGCCATGGATTTTGCCGGCTTGTGGGGTTTTGGATAGCTGAGATTCAATTTTACCGTACCGAAATCCAATAATTCCAACCAGTGTCTTGTTGAACATATCCGGGATGGTCCGGGCGACAGCGCCATTTTTCCGGCCAACGATCAGGTGGCACATTTCGAACAGTTTCTGTTTAGAAAATCCCAGCCGCGCGTGTTCTTGTTCTGAATACCAAATTGGCGAACTATACGAGGCCCATAAACCGAATTCGGTATTTTGCGCTATCGTATCGAGGAAACGGGTTGTGGGTATTTCAGTTATTTCAGATTTATAGGGGCTATCCTGAAATATTAGACTGAACAGGTCCGGAACGATGCCAAGACCCTGTGACGGCAGATTAGATAGGAAAAAAGGCTCCGAGCCAGTGAACCCTATGACATTTACGAGCTCTTGAGACTTTGCGTCGCTGTTGGTGCCAAAGAATAGTCCGCCAGACCAAATAGTGAGTATGGCCGCAAGTAATTTTGCCACGTTGATTGACCTATTCATCTCGACTTTCTGACGGATCAGCCCCATTTGCATTTTGAATTATGGATTATGGATTATGGATTATGGATTATGGATTATGGATTATGAGTAAGCTAGGCGCAAATTTGAATTGTCAATTTCCATGATTATGAGGTTCGGCCGCATGTATTACCGCCATTACTGATGCATTTTCACTGCCTGTTCTGTCAAATCTTTCGAGTGCGGAGTTTCGCTATGCTTTGATCAACAGGATCCGTAGACCATTGATGGCTGGTGTCTTTATAGTGATTGGATTGAGCGCAATTATGAGGACGATCATCTATCTCGTATTGCGATGTCGATGGAGGGTAATAAATTGAAACGATATGCGGGAAAATTGTTCCACCAGGCGCCAAATTTATCTGGCCCTTTGCCTATGTTCCAAATGAGACGGCGTCGATGCTGACAGAGCTATCAGAAGAGGCGGCAACAGGGCCCATTGCTGATATCTATGATGAAATCCGCCGCCTTTGGGCTGTGCCCTATGTTTCTTCGCTGCAACGTCATTTGGCTAGCCGTCCGGGTTGGTTGGAATGGAGTTGGTCCGCCCTTGGGCCCGCCTTCACCTCCGGTGAGGCACAGACAGTGGCCTGGAGGATTGCCGATGGATTGGCATTGCCCGTTTTGGAACCGCTCGGTTTTTCCGATCTGCAACGTCGTGGCGTGGATGCATCGGGCAGCAAAATTATCGCTGATGTTTGCGCAGGCTTTGTGCGGGTCGCGCCCGTTAACCTGATGTTCGCCGGGTTGTTGCGCTGTCTGCTCGTGGGAAGACGTCCCCGAGGCCCTGGTTGGTCGCAGGCAGCCTGGCAACCGCCGACGATTTCCCCGGCCTTGCCTGCCATGATCGATGTGATGGGCGTAGACGCAGATCTTCGCGCTGTCCTACTGGGCCTAGGCACGGATGTGGACGGGACGCCTTTTGTGCCGGGACTGTATCGGATATTGGCGGCTTGGCCGCACTATCTAAGATATCTTGGCGATACTTTGACGCCGTTGTTCGAAGCCCCAGAAACCAATGCTGCGCGTGCCGAGCTGCTATCAGGCATAGACAGCGCGGTGGAGGCAGTGTTCGACGAGTTGCCGATGATGTCAGGGCAGGAAATGCCACGGGCAGCCGATTTCCCCGCTATCTTGGCGGCATTGGATACATACCGCCGCACCAGCCCGGAGATGGTGATATTCGGGCGCATGATCGCCGCCGCCTTGCCACAAAATTTGGAGAATTTGTAGTGCGTGTTGTTTATCATCTGCCGAACGACGATCTGCGTGAGGCGCAGAAAGAGGCGGTTGCAGCCGAGGCGGCAGGTTTCGATGGTGTGGTCGCCTTGGAAAATGCCCATGGTCCGTTTCCACCCCTGGCTGTCGCCGCTATGGCGACGGAGCGGGTGCAGATCGGCACGGCGGTGGCCATTGCCTTTCCCCGCAGCCCGACGATCATGGCGCATGCGGCATGGGATTTGAACAAAGCCTCCAACGGACGCTTTTATCTGGGCCTCGGCTCCCAGGTCAAGGGGCATAACGAACGGCGCTACGGCATCACCTGGACACCGCCTGCACCGCGTATGCGGGATTATATTGGCGCTGTGCGGGCTGTGTGGCGGGCCTGGGAAACCGGGGAAGAGCTGGACTATCACAGTGATCATTATGAGCTGACCCTGACGACGCCGAACTTCGCACCGAAACCTCTTGGTTTGCCGCGCATTCCCATTGCCATGTCTGCCGTGGGCCCGGCCATGTTGCGGGTAGGGGGAGAGGTGGCAGACGGTGTACGCCTGCATCCATTTTCCACCCAGCGCTATTTAGAGGAAACCTCCCTGGCGCGTATTGGTGAGGGCTTGGAACGGAACGGCCGGGAGCGGGAGACGATTGAAATTGTTTCCGGGGCCTTCATCGCCACCGGCGCGGATGAGGAAGCGGTTGCTAAAATGCGCGAATATATTCGCTTTCGAATTTCCTTTTACTGTTCAACCCGGGCCTATTGGCATGTTCTACGCCTGCACGATATGGAGGATCTGGGCGAAAAACTGCATCCCCTGCCAGGTGCGGGGCGTTGGGATGAAATGGCCGCGATGATCCCCGATGATGTGGTTGATCTGTTCGCCACCGTCGGCACCCATGACACCATTGCTGCCAAAATAGCTGCCCGCTATGAAGGGCTGGCCGACACCCTGTCCCTGTTCATCCCCACGGATACGGAGCCCGGTCCGTTGTCGGACGTGGTACAGGATATCCAGCGCATCCCCACGCGGTTTAAAAACTATGAAACCGCGTGGTAGGGGCTATGAACCCAGGGCGCGCAGATCATCCAGGGTCTTCGTTGCCTCCGGTCGATAAGTGTAGTCGGCATCGACGTCCGTGGCCCGGATAACACCGCCACGGTCGATGACAAAGCGCGCGGGGATGGGCAGGGTCCAGCTGTCATCGCCGTTATATTTCGGTAGTTCCAGACCGAAGCCGCTATAGACTGCTTTCAGATCGTCGGGCACTTCAAATCGCAGCCCAAGCTGGGCCGCATAATCGTTGCCCGGATCGGTCAGCAGATGAAAGTTGAGGTCACCCTTATCGGTGGAGGCCCGGTTGTGTTCCGGCATCTGCGGCGTCAGTGCCACAAGGTTTGCGCCGAGGCTTTCCAGTTCTTTTATGACCGCTTGCAAAGCATACAGCTCTGCATTGCAGTAGGGTCACCAAACGCCACGAAAGACCGTCAGCACCATGGGCCCCTGGGCCAGCAGGTCCGACGAGCGCACAATGTCGCCCTTGGCATTTTCCAGGGCAAATTTTGGCAGGTTGTCGCCGACTTTTAGGGCTCGATCAACCGCGCCGTTATCGCGCAGGGCCTGGGTTCCGGCGCCCATCACTGCGCGCTCTTCCGCCGTGCGCTTGGCCATACCGCCAACGCGTATTTTGTCCAATTGTTCCGCTAAACTCATGATAATTTACTCCCCATTCGTGGATGTATATCAACGATATCACCGGGTTCCAGGCCCCGTAAACCCACGGCAGGAATAGACCCTATTTCACCGATGGCAGTTCCAACCGGGCGGGCGGTGTCGATTGTCAGGCAGCGGTTCATCACCCGTCGTTGGCCCGGATAATCGTTGACGGCGTAGTGCATGGATTGGCGGTTGTCCCAGCTTGCCAGCATGTTCTTTTCCCAACCAAAGCGGACGCAGAATTCCGGCCGCGTGATGTGATCGTAAAGCTGGTTCAGCAGGGGCAGGCTTTCCGCCCGGGACATATCTTCAAAGCGCAGGGTAAACAGCGGATTGATGAATAACGATTTGCGACCTGTATTCGGGTGTGAACGGATAACTGGGTGCAGGACATCTTCGCCGTCCACATCCAGGTCTTCGGCGCTTTGCAGTTGGTCCTTTAGTTCTGTTTTGCGTATGGCATAGAGCGCCTTGTATTCTGGCGAATAGCCATGCCAGGCATTCATATTCTCCAGCATACGTTTCATACCCAGCGACAGCGCCTCGTAGGCAGCCGTTGAATTGCAAATGACGGTTTCGCCGCCAAAGTCCGGGACTTCCAGGGAATAGAGCGAATTGGTCGCCCCCGGCGTTGTCAAATTGGTGAAATCCGCATGCCAGGTGCCACCAAAATTCAAAGTCTCGTCAGGCAGCTTGCGGATCTGATGAACGTAGGTCGCGCCTTTCACGGCCTGCATATAAGGGTGGATCAGGCGCTCTCCGAACCAGCCGACATAGCGTTCTATGTCCGCAGGCGTTAGATGTTGATCACGAAAATAGATCGCCACATGCTCATCCAGCGCATCGCCGATTGCCTTAATCGTGGCAGCATCAAGATCCCCGGCAAGATCGACGCCCGTGATTTCAGCCCCAATATGTCCCGTAATTTTTCGGATTTTCATTGCCTGGATCATATTAGAAATTTCCTAATTATAACAAAGGGTTATCTGAGGTCGACATACCCTGTTGCACGGAAATTGTCGATGATGGTTAGGCCAAATAGACGCCCAAGCCATCCCAGTCAAATTCAACGCCATGGCCGGGGCGGTTGGGGGCGACGGCGTGGCCTGTGTCGTTCAGAACCATGGGGTTGGCGATAAAGCGTTCCAGGCCAAAGCCGTGCACTTCCAGATAGGATTTGTTGGGTACGGCGGCCAACAGATGGACGTGCAGGTCATGCACACCATGGGAGGTGACCGGCAGATTATTCGCCTCCGCCAAATGGGCCACTTTCATCCAGACCGTGATACCACCGCAGTTGGAGACGTCTGGTTCAGGAAAATCCACGCCGCCCGCGTTGATCAGATTGCGGAATTCATACAGGGTATGCAGGTTTTCACCCGCCGCAATGGGCAGGCCGCCTTCGCGGGCAATGCGCACGTGGCCTTGCGGGTCGTCCGGGATCGTCGGTTCCTCCAACCAGACCAGGCGGTATTCGGCCAGGGCTTGCGCTGCGCGGATTGCCTGATCCACCCGCCAGCGCATATTAGCATCCACCATTAGGGGAAAATCCGCGCCCAGGAAATCCCGCATGGCGGCAACGCGCGCCAAATCCTCACTTAGATTATCCCGGCCCACTTTCATTTTGATGGCGTGAAAGCCTTTGTCCAGATTGCTTTGTGTTTGCGCCAGTAGTTTTTCCAGGGGGAAGAACAAATCGATGCCGCCGGCATAGGCAGCCACCTCCGGGTCATGCCCGCCCAACAGCTGCCACAAGGGCAGTCCCGCGCGCTTGGCCTTCAGGTCCCACAAGGCAATATCGATAGCGGATATGGCGAATGAGGTTGGCCCGCCGCGCCCGGCATAATGTAGATGCCACCACATGCGCTGCCATAGTTCCTCAATCCGGGCGGCATCCGCGCCCAGCAACAAAGGCGTCATGTCATCACGGATCAGGCTGACAATGGCATTGGCCCCCGCGCCGACGGTGTAGGTATAGCCCAGGCCCTCAACCCCATCATCATCGCGAATACGGACGCAGACCAATTCGAAATGGGACATCTCCCCATGAGTGGAATCTGACAGGGTTTCGGGCAGGGGAATGGAAAATCGATCTGCCTGAACGGATTGAATGGTCATGGCGTTCCTAACCTTTGTCTGTAAGGGCGATGGCCGAAATCTGGCGGCCATAGTCAGGCTCGTCACGATGGCAGGTCCGCCGATAGCTGAAGAACAATTCGTCGTCTGCATAGGTATCCATGCCTAGGTCATGGCTTTGCCGCAAGCCAAGGCCGTGCAACCGCGCCATCACGAAACCCGCCAGATCGAACTGAAAATGCCTCGCCTTTGGTGATGCGATGAAGAACCGATCATAATCCGTGTTTTCCGCAACAAACGTCGCCTGGTATTCCGCGCCCACTTCGTAGGATGCCTGCGCGATGCACGGACCAACCACGGCGGCAATATTGCCCCGTTTCGCACCAAGGTTGGCCATGGCCTGCACAGTTGCCTCCAACACCCCGGACAACGCGCCACGCCAGCCCGCATGTGCTGCGCCGATCACACCGGCTTCGGGATCGGCGAACAGCACCGGCGCGCAATCGGCGGTCAGGATACCCAGTGCCAGGCCCGGTGTGGCGGTGACCATGGCATCGCCCTTGGGTGCAACTTTAGGATGCCAGGGCTGCTTTGCGACGATCACATCAGCGCTGTGATGCTGGTGTACCGTAATCAAGGCATCAGTTACGACGGGCAACGTGTTGGCTACATGGGTGCGATTGGTCATCACGACAGCAGCCTCATCATCAGAGCCATAGCCACAATTCAGGCCGGCATAAATACCTTTCGACCCGCCGCCCGCGCGGGTGAAAAAACCGTGGCTGATGGCGTCGCTAGATAACGCGTTGTGTACAATTGGTGCAGGTTTCATTCTGACTCCAAAAAACCGGGCGGGATCTGACTGCCGGGCGTTGTCGCTGTCTTGACGGCCATGACCTTGAACAACTGCCCCATTTGATCCTGGTGTGTCAGGCGATGCAAGGCCGATGCGATGGCTGCGGTTTGTTCTTGTGTGGCCGCGTGCTGCAGCTTTTGCGCCCGTGCGCCAATCCCCAATTGCCCTAAAAACGTGCCTTGGCCAACAGGGCCAAAGGTTTGCGCGCCCGCACCCGTTGCCGCCTCTGCCAATGCTTGAAAATCCACGTGCGACGTCAGATCGGCGTCCCCTGGTTCGTCCAAGACATCGACGAACTGATGGCCCCGCATGGCCTGCAGTGTATCGCCAACCGCACTTTGCCTATGGCCGTAATCGATGATCAAGGCGGCACCGCCGTGCTGGGACATATGCCGGGCCAGCTCTGTCATGGCGGCTGTGCGGGCGGACGAAACTTCGACGACGTCACCGACGGCTGCGTCGTGTGCCATTGGCGCGGTAGGCACAATGGCGGGGTCGAGAACCAGAGCCAAGTCATCGCCATTCAGGCCGACCATACGTTCGTGCCAGCCGTCTTCGCCGCGCTGAAACTGGCGGATTGGCAGGGCATCGAAAAATTCGTTGGCAATGGTCAGACCGGGTAGGGCTGGCAGATCAGCAATATTGTCATGCCAGGTGACGTTCAGGCCCGGCAGGGCGGCGCGCTGGCTGGCCCTTAACACGGGGCTTGTTTCGACCAGATGTACCTGGGCAGCCTGGTTAAAGCCGGGCAGGGCCGCACCTGCGCGCAGGGCATCCGCCATCAGTGTCCCGCGGCCCGGTCCCAGTTCCGCCAACATAAACGGGTCCGGCGCGCCCATAGCCTGCCAGCGGTCGGCACACCACAGGCCGATCATTTCGCCAAACATCTGGCTAATTTCAGGTGCCGTGATGAAATCACCTGACCGGCCCAACGGATCGCGGCTGATGTAATAGCCCCATTGGGGATGGCCCAATGCCTCCGCCATATAACGGCTGATGGGCATTGGCCCTTCCAGCCGGATGCAATCAATCAGATGGGAGGCCAACCTATTCATAGTGCTTATTCACGGGCTGGCGATTTGTTGGCGCGCCAGATCAGATACAAACCGCCCAGCAACATGGGCAGGGACAGCCATTGACCCATGGTAGTGCCTAATGGCAGCAGGCCGATCTGGGCATCTGGTTGACGTACCAGTTCGACCAGGGCGCGGGCAATGGCATAGCCGGACAGGTAGACGCCTGTTAGCAGGCCGGGCCGCCGTGTGGCATCCCGACGCCAGGCCAGCCAGGCTAGAACTGCGAATAGAACAGCGCCTTCCAATACAGCTTCGTACAATTGGCTGGGATGGCGGGGCAGGGGACCGGCGTGAGGGAACAACACGGCCCACGGCAGGTCGCTCGTCCGGCCATATAGCTCGCCATTAACGAAGTTCGCGATGCGGCCAAAGAACAAACCCAAAGGCACCGCGCAGGAGACCAGATCGCTGAGACGGAGGAGTTCCAATTTGTGCCGGCGGGCAAACCAGAACATTGCCGCAGTGACACCCAACAGACCACCATGAAACGACATCCCCCCCTTCCAAACCGCAAGGGCCTGCATGGGGTTATCCATGTAGTAGGGTAGATTGTAAAACAGCACATAGCCGAAACGGCCGCCCAGGATGATGCCGACGATGGCCCAGACCAGCAGGTCGTCAATAACCTCTGACTTGGTCAGATGGGCCTTGCTGGCATTCAAGCGCAGCATATAGCGCCAGCCCCCCAACAGGCCGGCAATATAGGCCAGGGCGTACCAGCGAATAGCAAAGGGGCCCAGCTGCAACAGCACCGGGTCAATCTGCGGGAAGGTTAAGGCAGCTATGAGCGCGTTATCTATCATCACATTGATATAGCGGTGGTCAATCCGTGCTGCAAGTTGGCTTGCCACGACGGACCGTAATGGCCATATTACAGCAGATAGTTACGAGAGGGTTCCTATGTCAGCTAACCGCCGTATTTTGGACGATGTATCCCGCCTTGCCACC
>JAPKBD010000440.1 GCA_028824965.1 Alphaproteobacteria bacterium
CGCTATAGCCATTTGGCAAAGTTCGAGCCGGAGGGCCTGAACAAAATGTTCACCGAAATGCATGATGAAGCCCAGGCGATTGTCACCTCCGGCGCACCGGGGGCGGAGCTGGAGGAACGGCGCATCGCCTACATGCGCTATATCGGCCAGGGCCACGAGATTGTGGTGGAAGTACCTGCCCGTGCGCTAACGGTCGACGACGGTGCTGTATTGCGGGCCGCCTATGACAAAGCCTACGAAGCTTTATTCGGTCGGGATATTCCGTCCATGGAAGTTGAAATTCTGACCTGGGCGTTGTCGGTGTCGACCATATTGCCCCCACCGCCCTTGCAGACGGACATTCCAGATGCAGGGCTCGCAACAGTCAGCGGAGAACGCCGGCTGTTTGATGCGGACCTGACGGATTTTGTGTCCGCGCCGGTCTATCAACGGGATGATCTGTTGCCGGGCATGACAGTACAGGGCCCCGCCATCATTGCAGAGGACCAGACGACGACAGCTGTCACCGGGCATTTTCAGGCCCGGATCGACGCTGCCGGCCATATCGAGATTACGCGCAAGGTAGGAGACGCATCATGAGCAAGATTTCAGCCCGAAATTCAGCCCTGTCCGAGATCCAAAATCAGATCATGTGGAACCGCCTGATCGCGATTGTGGAGGAACAGGCCCAGACCCTGATCCGCACCGCCTTTTCCACCTCAGCACGGGAAGCGGGCGATCTATCCGCCGGTGTTTTTGACACCCAAGGCCGTATGCTGGCCCAGGCGGTCACGGGCACGCCGGGTCATGTGAATGCCATGGCGGCCTCAGTCGGTTTCTTCCTGGAGAAATATCCCACCAAAACCATGAACCCCGGCGATGTCTATGTCACCAACGACCCGTGGTTGGGCACCGGGCATTTGCATGACTTCACCATGGTTACGCCGACGTTTTATCGCGGCGAATGTATCGGGCTGTTCGCGTCCACCACCCATGTAGTTGATATCGGCGGCATCGGCTTTGGTGCCGATGGCCGGCAGGTATATGACGAAGGATTGTATTTACCGATCCTGCCCCTGGCGAAAGCCGGCACTATGGATGAGGCGATTTTGGAAATTGTCCGCGCCAATGTTCGCGAACCGATCCAGGTCGTAGGGGATCTGTATTCCCTGATGGCCTGCAATGATATCGGTTGTCGGCGTTTGGTCGAGATGATGGACGAATTCGGGTTGGAGCAGCTGGACGAATTAGGCCAGTACATGGTGGATCATTCCCATCAGGCCATGTTGGATGAAATCGCCAAACTGCCCAAGGGGACGTATCACAACGCCATGCGGGTGGACGGCTATGACAAGCCGTTGGATCTGGTGGCCGCGCTGACCATTGCCGACGATGGCATTTATGTAGATTTCGCCGGCTCCTCCGGCGTCTCGAACAAAGGCATCAACGTGCCTATAACTTATACCCAGGCCTATGCGTCCTTTGGCGTGCGTTGTCTTGTGGGGTCAACGGTGCCGAACAATGCCGGTTCCTTGGCGGCGGTGAAAGTGACCGCACCCGAGGACACTATTCTGAATGCGCCGCATCCCTGTGCTGTGGCGGCCCGTCATGTCACGGGGCAGATGCTGCCCGATGTGGTGATGGGGGCCTTGCATCAGGCTATGCCGGGTAAGGCGCCCGCCGAAGGTACGTCGTGCTTGTGGAACCCGGCCCTTATGGGGGGGCATGGTTTGGTGCCTGATGAAGATTTTGGTGATGCCACACCCTTCGCCGTCGGTTTGTTTCACACAGGAGGGGCAGGGGCGCGACCGCTAAAAGATGGGCTATCTGCGACGGCGTTCCCATCCGGTGTGCGGAACACGCCGGTGGAGATTAACGAGTCTATTGCGCCTATTGTCGTATGGCGGAAAGATTATCGTATGGATTCGGGCGGTGCCGGGGAATTTCGCGGCGGCACGGGCCAGATAATGGAAATCGCCTCGTCCGAGAATGCACCCTTTGCCATCGCAGCGACGTTTGATCGTGTGCATCATGCCCCTCGCGGGCGTGAGGGTGGGCTGGACGGCTTCACCGGGCGGGTGGAGCTTACATCCGGTGAAATTCTGCGCAACAAGGGCACACAGTCGATCCCCCGTGGTGACCGCCTGCATTTGGAAATGCCTGGCGGTGGCGGCTATGGCGATCCGTTGAAGCGCGACCCGCAGCGGGTGGCGATCGATGTGCGTGACGGTATGGTTTCGGCTGCCGCGGCGTTGGAACATTATGGTGTTGTTCTTGACGGCCAGGGTGCTGTGGATGGGCCTGCAACGGATAAAAGGCGGGCTGGAAATGGTTGACGTCGGCGACAAGGCACCGGCCTTTAAGGTGCCCGTTGGCAAAAGTGGTGTTGGCGGTGCCAGCGGCTCCATTGCCCTGAAGGACTTTAAGGGCAAAAAAGTGGTGCTGTATTTCTATCCCAAAGACGACACACCGGGCTGCACCACGGAAGCGATTGATTTTACCAACCTGAAACGCAAGTTTTCAGCCAACGGCATTGCCGTGGTCGGTGTTTCAATAGATAG
>JAPKBD010000103.1 GCA_028824965.1 Alphaproteobacteria bacterium
CGAATTCCTCGACAAATCAAACCAGGCATGCGTTTTTCAGCAGCCTGCTAATGCACAATCAGACTAATGGGATTGTGCCAAGAAAGGAAACGGCCCCCCGTGAAACGGGAGGCCGCACCTAGAATATCTAGCGCAAAATTACTCGGGCGCAACAGCCCCCATCACCGCCTTGACCTCTAGAAACTCTTCAAAGCCAAATTCACCCCATTCCCGGCCATTACCGGATTGCTTGTAGCCACCAAAGGGCGCGTTGGGATCACCGGCAGCGTTGTTAATATGCACATTGCCCGTGCGCAGACGTGCCGCAATCCGTCCAGCATGTGCCAGGTCGGTGGATGAAACATAGCCTGAAAGGCCATAGGGTGTGTCATTTGCAATGGCGACAGCCTCATCCTCATCCTCATAGCCCAGGATCGTCAGGACCGGGCCGAAAACTTCCTCCCGCGCGATAGTCATGTCGTTATTGACGTTGGCAAAGATCGTAGGCTGCACGAAATAGCCCTTATCCAGGCCTTCAGGTCGGCCGGGACCACCGCACACAAGGGTCGCGCCTTCTTCGATACCTTTTTCAATCAAGGCCTGAATCTTGTCATACTGCACTTTACTGACGACCGGACCCAACGCCGTTGTTTCCAACGTGGGATCGCCAGGCGTCGAACGGGCCACGGCCCCACGGGCCGCTTCAATGGCTTCGTCCATGCGGCTTTGGGGCACCAACATACGGGTCGGTGCATTGCAGGACTGGCCGGAATTACCCATGCAGCCCGAAACCCCACGGGACACAGCCTTGGCGAAATCTGCGTCCTCCAAAATAATATTGGCGGATTTGCCGCCCAGCTCTTGGGCAACGCGCTTCACCGTATCGGCAGCCGCCTTGGCAACGGCTATACCAGCGCGGGTCGAACCCGTGAACGACATCATATCCACATCCGGATGTGCCGAAAGTGCGGCACCGACAGAGACACCATCGCCATTGACCAAATTAAAGACACCTCGCGGAACGCCCGCTTCATCCAGGACTTCGGCCAGGATGCAGGCATTCATGGGCGCGACCTCACTGGGTTTCAGGACCATGGTGCAGCCGGCTGCCAGGGCGGGGGCAACTTTGCAGGCGATCTGATTGATCGGCCAGTTCCAAGGCGTGATAAAGCCGCATACACCGACCGGTTCCTTGCGCAAAATTGTCGTGCCGCGCACTTCCTCAAACGGGTAGTCTTTCAGCACCCGCAGGGCGGTCTTAAAATGGCCAATGCCGGTTGCTGCCTGGGCCTTCTGTGCCAGAGTAATTGGTGCGCCCATTTCGGTTGAGATCGCCACGGCAATGTCATTGTAGCGAGTTTTATAGACTTCCAGAATGCGTTCCAACAGCGCGATACGGTCTTCGCGGCTGGTTTGCGAGAAACTATCGAACGCCGCCCGCGCCGCAGCAACAGCACGGTCCACATCATCGCCCGTCCCCATGGAGATCCTGGCGCAGGGTTCCTCTGTTGCGGGATTGATCACATCCAACGTCGTGGCCGCACCAGTATTAGCGGGGTCAACCCATTCACCGTTGATGTAAAATTGCAGGTAGTCTTTCATGGCCATCTCCATTGGCTGGGATCAATAATTCAGGCCGGCAAAATTGCACAGTCGGACCCGATCAGCCAGCGAAAAAAACAGACCAATTGTCGCAGAATGCTTAAGCCTCTATTTTGCAAGCGACCTGTAGTTTGTTTAGAAATTCAAGGATTTCTTTTGCGTCATGTCAGTCATAATATTACAGCGTGCCATAAAATCATTGATGCCGTTCGGTGAACCATTTTCGACAAGAGATAAACAGAAAGAACATGTCCATGTCCGCACCTGATCGCCTGCCCATCATCGATGTGACCGCTCTGAACAGCGGCGCAGTTGACGACATGCGCGCGGTGGCGCGTGAGATTGGCGCGGCATGCGAACGACACGGCTTCTTCTACATAACCGGTCACGGCATCCCCGATGAATTAATAGAACGCATGTTCGCCGAGAGCGCCCGATTTTTCGCAATCCCGGCCGCGCATAAATTGAAGGTCAAGATCAATCGTGCCAATCGCGGCTATGTTCCGCCCGGCGCCTCAGCACAAAATATTTCCACAGTCGAAGCCGCGAAAAAGAAGAACCAATACGAGTCGCTGATGATCCGTGATGAGCTGGAACCAGGCGCGCCTGAGGCGGTTGCAAACAATCCCATGCATGGGCCGAACCAGTGGGCGGAGGGTCTTCCCGGCTTTAAGGAAACCTGTCTGGAATATTATGAGGTGCTGTATACCCTGGGACAAAAATTCCTGCCGGGCTTTGCCCTGGCCCTCGATCTGGAACCCGATCATTTTGAAAAATATTTCCGCCAACCGATGACATCGTTGCGTCTTCTGCACTATCCCCGTCAGGAAGCACATATTGTAACCGGCTAAGGCCACGCACCCCACACGGATTACGGATTTCTCACTATCCTTGCCCAGGACGAAGTGGGCGGCCTTGAAGTCTATGACAAGGCAACCCGGCATTGGATCCAGGCTTCAAGTGTGCCGGGTGCATTCGTCGTCAACGTCGGCGATGCGCTGGCCCGCTGGACCAATAATCGCTTCGTATCGACCCCCCATCGCGTTGCGTCCATGACCGTTGAGCGCGAGCGTTATTCGATCCCGTTCTTCTTTCATCTCGATGTCGATGCCAAAATTGAGGTGTTGTCGAATTGCTGTGGGCCCGAGAACCCACCGGCCTATCCACCCATACGGTTCGGCGATTATCTGGCCGAGCGTCTTGCCGCCAATTATGCCTTGGCAAGGGATAACGGCTAAGCGTGCAGCCCCGGTATTATCAAATAAATCAATAAAGGAACATTGGCTTGTCCAGGGCATATCGGACTGAGGGTCTATACGCCTCCGTGTCGTAAAGTTCGCTGACATCGACCCTTTTTTCACCCTGGATACAGGTGTTGGCGGGCACTGTTGTGTAGTTGCCATCGCGCAGGGCCATCATCACGCCGGATTGGTTGTTTTCCAGATGCTGCATCGCCAGGTTGGCAAAAATCGTCGCCACCATCCGGTCCAGGCTGTCGGGTGGTCCGGCCCGCATCAAATAGGCCAATTCCTGATTGACCGTCGCAACGCCGGTCTTTCGGGTCAGGATATTGCCCATGTGCTGTCCGATGCCGCCCAATTTCAGATGGCCGTAGGCATCTGCCTCCCCGCCTTCGAATATTTCCCCGCCCTCAATCGTGGCACCTTCCTACAGCACCACGAGGGCATAATGAGATGGATTGGCATTTCTGTCTGCCATCACCAAATCCGCCAGGCGGTCCATATTCACGGGCACTTCCGATATCAGGGTCCGGTCCGCATCTGCCAGGTAACCACTGATCAACGAGGTTTGGCCACTGTTTCGGCCAAACAATTCGATGACAGCGATCCTCTCGTGACTGCCCGTCGGTGTGCGAAGTGCGGTGATGGCGTCCACGCTGCGGGTGATGGCGGTGGAAAAGCCAATGCAATAATCCGTGCCATAGACATCGTTGTCCATGGTTTTGGGAATGGAGATCACTTTCAGACCCTGATCATGCAGATGGGCTGCATAAGACAAAGTGTCGTCGCCACCAATCGCAATCAGTGCATCGATGCCCAAGGCCTCAACCACAGCCAATATATGGGGCGTGCAATCGAACAGATCGCCATACGGCACTGCGTTTTTGGAGCCGACCAGGAAATCCGGCACGTCCTCCCCCTTCACCTTGCCCGGATGGGTGCGTGAGGTGTGGAGGAAGGTACCGCCCGTGCGGTCTATGGTGCGAACAATTTCCGGCGATAAAGATTGCACCCAGCGATCCTGGGGGCCGTCGTCATCGGGATTATAATGCAGCGGCCCACCCCAGCCACGGCGAAAGCCGACAACGTCCCAACCATTGCCGGCCGCCCGCATGACAACCGCCTTGATGCATGAATTTAAGCCCGGCACATCACCGCCGCCCGTCAATATCGCCAATCGCATAACATTCTCCAATGAAATCAGCCCCAACAGAACCAGAATAGCTACCTTACGTATTGTTCATTTGGGTTCGATTAAGAAAAGCGCTATGAATGAGATAATATTTTTTACAGGACGAGAGGATTAGGGTCATGAAAGCAGATATTGATGTCTTGGTTTGCGAAGTCGGCTTGCGCGACGGCATCCAGGGAATTGACCAATTCTTTCCAACGGAGCAGAAAAAAGCCTGGATCCGGGCTGAAGCTGCAGCCGGTGTCAGTGAGATTGAGGTCTGTTCCTTCGTCCCCCCCAGTGTGTCGGGCCAGTTCGTAGATGCGGCTGAAATTGTCGCCGATGCATTATTGGTTGATGATCTGACCGTCTCCACCCTGGTGCCGAACCTGCGCGGAGCCCAACGGGCGTTTGAGACCGGCGTCAATAAAATCAGCTTTGTCCTGTCCATTTCCGAAAGCCACAACCAGGCCAACGTGCGCTGCAGCCGGGAACAGTCCCTGGAACAATTCCGCCAAATCGCTGAATTGCGCGACAGCACACCTGAAAACAGAAAAGTACGCCTTGGCGTCGGCCTTGCCACCGCCCTGGGCTGCACGATTGAAGGGTCGATTGATCCGGGCGAAATCGTCCGCATTGCAGAAGTGGCCCTAAAACATGGTGCAGATGAATTGGCGGTATCCGATACCGTTGGCTATGCCAACCCCACCCAGGTACGCGATGTCTACCGCCTGATGCGGCGCAATTTAGGCGATGATGTGCTGCTTAGCTCTCACTTCCACGATACCCGCGGTCTCGGCCTGGCCAACGTCCATGCCGCTTTGGATGAGGGGGTGCGCCAGTTCGATGCGTCCCTGGCCGGTCTGGGCGGTTGCCCCTTCGCACCTGGCGCATCAGGCAATATCGTGATGGATGATCTGGTCTTTATGCTGGAAGCCATGGGTTTGAAGACAGGCGTTGATCTGGATGCCCTGGTCGCGGTGCGCGAGATCGTTGCCGCCGGCCTGCCCAATGAACCCCTGCTGGGTGCAATTGCCAAAGCAGGTGTGCCGAAAGGATTCGCAGCG
Source organism: Alphaproteobacteria bacterium (assembly GCA_028824965.1). Classification (GTDB taxonomy): domain Bacteria; phylum Pseudomonadota; class Alphaproteobacteria. The sequence continues at coordinate 5,061 of JAPKBD010000103.1, forward strand.
GCAAATGTCGCAGCTTGACCATTCGGCCAGCTATTTCTGACCCTGAAAAGTTTAGCTTAGAATATCCAGCAGGCGGTCGTGCATCCGCTTGTCTGCGCTCAGAACCGCAGCGCTGGATTTAAAAGCATGTTCCGACACCTTTAAATCAACAATGTCCTTTGCCTCAATGGGCCCCTCAACGATGCGTTGGGCGGCGGCGGCGGCCTGTTCGGTGGCCTTTGTCAGTCCGTTTAATGCGGTCTGTCCACTATTTCCAGTCATATATCCGGGTGTGATCTTCATGAAACTCAGATTGACAACAGGTAATTAACAAAATCTTAATGTTTTATGGAAATTTCTTCCCATTATGAAACATCGGGATGGCCGATATTGAACCATATGGAAGGAAATTATAAACCAAAACCTGTATTACATTATATTTATTACACCCAGTATTTGTTCTAATTTATTAAATTCCAATTATTCTCAATGCGTTAGCGTCGAGTTAACATTTTTTCGACATAACTTGGCCGAATATTTGCAGGAGAACTTGTAGATCCAGTGGGGCAGAGCCCGAAACGAAATCTCTGTCGCAGAACTACAAGAAGAGGGTATTGATATGGCTACCTTAGTTTCCCGCCGTCTGGCGTGCCTTTTCGCAGGCATCGCAATGACAGCTGCTGTCTTTGCTGTCTCCACCTCCGCCCAGGCTTCCGAAAGCAAACACGCCGATCCTGAAGCCTTCCTGCGCACGCTGGCAACTGACGTCCTTGTTCTTTTGACGGACGACAACATAACACAGGCTGATCGGGCCCGTGATTTCCGGAAATTATTACGCCGCGATTTTGATTTACCCGCTGTTAGCAAGTTCGTGCTGGGCCGTTACTGGCGTCGCGCCAATGCAGCAGAAAAACAGGAATTCGAAGAATTATTCGAAGACTATATCGTTGCTATCTATGGTCATCGCCTGGGCAACTATGGCAGCACTGGGATGAAGGTGACAGGCAATCGTTCTGACGGCAAAGACGGCTCCATCGTGCACACGAAGATTGCCCCGGCTAACGGACCAGTGATCTTGCTGGATTGGCGCCTGAAAAATCGCGATGGCGGCTGGCGCGTGATTGATATCATGGTCGAAGGTGTCTCCCTTGCCATGGCGCAACGCTCTGAATTCGCCTCCGTCATTCGCAACAACGGCGGCAAGGTTGCGGGACTACTGAAAAAGCTGCGCATCAAAACCCAAACTCTGGCCTTAAATCAAGACAATCAGAGCCAGAATGATTTGCGTCAGAATAGCTCGGTCGTCAGCACCCAGTAAAATCGGGCCTGTGCAATTGTGGTCAGATTAGTCGTCGTCTGAGGCCTCAAACAAGATCAATTCAACGCCTTCTTCGACCTGTTCACCAGGGCCATAGGGAATGGCGGCGATAACCGCATCCCGGGGTGCCGCGATGGTGTGTTCCATCTTCATAGCTTCCAGGATCAACAACGGATCGCCCTTTTTGACACTGGCACCGGCCTCCACATGAACCTGAACGATTTTGCCCGGCAGGGGCGCCGAAACCTTACCCCCCACTTCCAGGTCCAGGTCCTGCAATGCCATAGGATCGTTGCGCATGATGCGATAGGCTTGACCCGACGTCAGGATCGTTACCTTTTCGCGATCATGAACCACCGCGGCAGAGAGCCGCAGGCCGTCCAGATCGGCCCATAGGGTGCCCCCCGCATCCAACTCACCATTGACCATCATCTCCCCCCCAGGCAGACCCAGGCAATATCCGCCATTGCCAGGATAATGCACGGTGACAGTAATTTCATCCTCGTCCCCGTCGGTGCTGAAATGCAATTCGTCGTGGCCTTCATCATTCAGCCGCCAGCCGTCAACCTTTGACCAGGGCGAATGAGGATCAGCAGGGGCCGTATGGCCTTGACGGGATAACAGAATATCCAGGCACGCAAGCGCCAGGGCCTGGTCCGGCACAGGGCCGGGGGCCGGGATCAAATCATCGCGATACTTGTCGATAAATCCGGTCTCCAGATCGCCGGAAATGAAGGCGGGGTGAGCGGCAACGGCGGCCAGGAAGTTCACGTTGGTGATCACACCGGCAATTTCATAACGCTGCAGCGCATCATGCAGCCGTCGCAGGGCAGACGTGCGATCCCGGTCCCAGACGATCAACTTGGCGATCATGGGGTCGTAATACATAGTGACCTCATCGCCTTCCCGCACGCCGGTATCCACACGTATATGGGGGCCTTCAACGGGTGGCCGCAAACGATGCAGGGTGCCCGTCGCGGGCAGGAATTTCTTTTGTGGATTTTCCGAATAGATCCGCGCCTCAACCGCATGGCCATTGATCGCCAGATCATCCTGGCGAAGAGGCAGGCTTTCACCGGCGGCAACGCGCAATTGCCATTCCACCAGATCCTGGCCGGTGATCATTTCCGTTACCGGGTGCTCCACCTGCAGGCGCGTGTTCATCTCCATGAAGTAAAAGCCATCTTCGGTCAGGCCGTTACTGACGTCTGCGATGAACTCAACAGTGCCCGCACCGACATAGCCAATGGCCTTGGCTGCGGCCACTGCAGCGTCCCCCATATTACGGCGCATCTCGGGCGTCATGCCTGGTGCAGGTGCCTCCTCCAACACCTTTTGGTGTCGGCGCTGGACGGAACAATCCCGTTCGAACAAATGCACTACGTTGCCTTGTTGATCGGCAAAGACCTGAATTTCAATATGGCGGGGGCGTTCGAGGTATTTTTCTACCAAGACCTTGTCATCACCAAACGAAGACAACCCTTCGCGCCGGGCACCCTTCAGGGCCGTGGCGAATTTACCCGCCTCGTTCACTTGGCGCATGCCTTTGCCGCCGCCACCCGACACGGCCTTAATCAGAACTGGATAGCCGATGTCATCAGCGGCCTTCACCAACACCTCGTCGTCCTGATCGTCGCCATGATAGCCAGGCACAACAGGTACGTTCGCCTTTACCATCAGGGCCTTGGCGGCTGCCTTTTCGCCCATGGCGCGGATTGCACTGGCGGGCGGGCCGATAAAGACGATCCCCGCTGCCGCGCAGGCATCGGCAAAATCAGCGTTCTCCGACAGAAATCCATAACCGGGATGAATGGCATCCGCCCCCGTCCGTTTGGCAGCCTCTAAGATTTTCTCGGCCACCAAATAACTTTCCTGTACCGGCGCAGGGCCGATATGAACCGCCTCATCCGCCATGGCCACATGCATGGCATTGGCGTCCGCATCCGAATATACAGCGACTGTTGCCGCCCCCATGCGATTGGCAGTGCGCATGACCCGGCAGGCGATCTCACCCCGGTTGGCTATCAATATTTTGCGAAACATGGCGACGCCCTTCTCCAACTAATCTCAATTAACTTTGCGGGACCCTAACTTTGCGGAACCCAGGCGGCGGGCCGTTTTTCCAGGAAGGCAGATGCGCCTTCCTGACCGTCCGGTGTGGCGCGGCTTTCGGCGATGCGCCTGGCACTGTCCATCATAACATTGGCATCAACGGGGCGGTTATAAACTGCCAGCACCAGTGCCTTACTATCAGCCATGGCTACGGGGCTGTTATTCTGCATCAATGCGATCAGGCGATCACGTTCCGCCATCAAGGCGTCATGATCGGCCACAACTTCATGCAGCAACCCCAACTCTTTGCCTTTATGGGCATCAATGCGTTCTGCGGTGACGAACCAACGCCGGGCCTGACGCACCCCCATGGCCTGAACCACATGAGGCGCGATGGTGCCGGGCACCAGCCCCAGCTTAACCTCAGACAAGGTAAAGGATGCCGCCTCAACCCCGATGGCGATATCACAAACCGTCGTCATGCCCAGACCGCCGCCATAGGCAGGGCCATTGATCAAACCGATAACCGGCTTGGGGCAGGTGAAAATGGTATTCAACATCTTTGCCAGCTTTTCCGCATCGGCCTGATTTTCAGCCACGCTCCACTGCCCGGTCTCGCGCAGATGGTTGATGTCACCACCCGCACAAAAACACTTGCCCGCCCCTGTCAGGGTAATAAACCGGACAGCATCGTCCGCACCCAGATCCTGAAACACCTCCGTCAACCGGGCCTGCAACGCCGCGTTCAGGGCATTGAAAATTTCCGGCCGGTTCATGGTGACTTCCGCCAAACCATTGGCGTGTTTTTTCACCAGGACAACAGCTTCACTCATCTAACGAACTTTCTCTCAATTACATTCTGAAGACGCCAAATTTCGTTTCCTCGACCGGGGCGTTCAAGGACGCTGAAAGTGCCAGGCCCAGGACATTACGGGTTTCAGCTGGATCGATCAGGCCGTCATCCCAGCCCCGTGCAGTTGCGAAATAGGGGGAACTTTGTTCCGTGAATTGATCAATGATCGGTTGTTTAAATTCGGCCTCCGCCTCCTCCGACCATGTTTCGCCCTGACGTTCCAGCCCAGCGCGACGCACTGTGGCCAGAACGCCTGCCGCCTGATCCGGGCCCATCAAGGCCAGAGAGGCGTTGGGCCACATCCACAAAAAGCGCGGGTTAAAGGCCCGACCGCACATACCGTAATTGCCCGCGCCATAAGATCCGCCAATGATGAAAGTATATTTCGGCACCTTGGTGGTGGAGACAGCTGTGACCAGCTTCGCGCCATCTTTTGCGATGCCCCCCGCCTCATATTTTTGGCCAACCATGAAGCCGGAGATATTCTGTAGAAAGACCAGGGGTATATTACGCTGGCTGCACAGTTCGATGAAATGCGCGCCTTTCAATGACGATTCCGAAAACAGAATACCGTTGTTCGCGACAATACCCACCGGATAGCCCCAGACATGGGCAAAGCCACAGACCAGGGTGGTGCCATAAAGGCGTTTGAATTCATCGAAGTCGCTGCCATCAACGATCCGGGCAATAATCTCTCGTACATCGTAGGGTTGGCGCACGTCTTGCGGCAGGATACCGTTCAGTTCCTTCGGGTCATAAGCGGGCGGGCGCGGTGTTTGAACATCCCAGGTGCAATGTTTAACCCGGTTTAGATTGCTGACAATCTGGCGGGCGATGGCCAAGGCATGTCGATCATTAAGGGCATAATGGTCCGTCACACCAGAAGTGCGCGAATGCAGATCGGCACCGCCTAGATCCTCGGCGGAGACTACTTCGCCCGTCGCAGCCTTTACCAGGGGCGGACCACCCAAAAAGATCGTGCCCTGTTCGCGCACAATGATACTTTCGTCCGACATAGCGGGGACATAAGCACCACCAGCGGTACACGACCCCATAACCACGGCGATTTGCGGAATACCCTTGGCGGACATATTGGCCTGATTATAAAAAATCCGCCCAAAATGATCCCGGTCCGGAAAGACATCCGGCCATTCGGGCAGGTTGGCACCACCCGAATCCACAAGGTAAATGCACGGCAAATGGTTCTGCTCCGCCACTTCCTGGGCCCGGACATGTTTTTTCACAGTCATGGGATAATAGGTGCCGCCCTTGACCGTGGCGTCGTTGGCAATGATCAAACATTCCCGGCCCGAAACCCGGCCAATGCCCGTGATCAAACCGGCGGAAGGGATGTCATCGTCATACAGCTCCCAAGCCGCAAGCTGTTGCAACTCCAAAAACGGCGCGCCTGGATCAAGCAGGGATCGAATACGCTCCCGCGGCAATAACTTACCCCGGTCCGTATGGCGCTGACGGGACCGTTCCCCGCCACCCAATTTGACCTGGTTTACCGCCGACCGCAGGGCGGCCAGTTTCTCTTCCATATGGGCATAGTTCGCCTGATATTCCGGCGAACGTGTTTGAACCTTGCTGGTGATCAATGTCATGATCAAACGACCTCAACTACAAAAAAATAGCGACTATCTTTCATGTACCACTATTCGACCATTCGCCAAACACTCGCGTTGCGTAAATCGCTATCTTCCAGGGCTGATGTTGTCGGCACCGCGTAAGTAATCAATTTCTCCAGTCCCTGGCGCGGCATAAATGTACGCTGTGGATCACCGATCAACACCTCCACACCCGTTGGCAGCAAACCGCGCAACCATGCCTCCAAATGCTTTGCCAGAGGTTGTTCGAAAAACAAATCACCGATCATGATCAGATCCCAATTCCCAAAACGGCCTCCCGGCTGGCCAATCAGATCTTCCGTGGAGGTTTCAATTTCAACGTTGTTCAGCTTTGCATTCAGCTCAGCCGCCAAAATTGCAAATGGGTCCGTGTCCACCGCCTCAACCACCGCCGCCCCTGCCATACGGGCCGCGATCGCCTCCAACCCACTGCCCGCACCTATATCCAGCACATGCTTGCCGGCAACCGTTCCGGGCCTATCCAAGCAATAGCGGGCCAAGGCCTGCCCGCCGGCCCAGGCAAAGGCCCAATAGGGCAAGGGCACGCCGGCTGCTTCCCGCGCGGCATCGTCCATTTGCCAGATCGGCATGTCCTCTGATGCCAAATGAAGTTGGATCTCCGGCAACAATGCAGTGCTTTGCACGACCGTATTCGCGATTATGAATTCGGTCTTTGATAGGCTCACGCCAGATCCGGTGCGATATTCACGCGCCTGTCGGCGCGATGCACGCCTCCACCGCCAAACCGATTTCCAACAGCCTGGCATCCCCCATACTTTCCCCCATCAAGGTGAAACCAACCGGGCCGCTGCCCTGTTCATGACAAGGAATGGTCAAGGCGCAACGATCCAGAAAATTCCCCACCAAAGTATTGCGCAACAATAACCGGCCCATGGTCCCCCACGCCTCGCCATCTTCAAGATCAGCAATGGGGCAGGCCACAACCGGCAAGGTCGGCATGATCACCGCATCAAAGGGTGCTGTGATCTGATTTGCGGTGCGGATCATGTCGGCGCGGATATCAATCAAATCAAGATAATCGGCGGCGGTCCATTGTTCGCCCATACGAATACGGGCCAGGACGTTGGGATCATATTGATTATCAGCCCGCGCCATGGTGTCCCGATGCAGGGCGTAGGCTTCGGCAGTAGAGAAACCACCGATGCGGTTGATCACCGGCATCCGGGCCAATTCAGCAAAAGGAATGTCAAATATCTCAGCCCCTGCTGCAGACAGCTTACTCACCGCAGCCTGGAAAGCGCCTGCAACGTGGTCGTCCACATCATCGAAAACAAGATACTTCGGCACCGCCAGGCGTAACCCGCGCAAATCCCGGTGTGGCAATTCCTGAAGCGTGGGCGGCGCTTCGCCAGAAAAAATCGCATCGACCAAGGCGCAACAGGAAACCGTCGGTGCGAGAGGCCCGACAGAATCCAGTGTGCGGGATAACGGATAAATCCCCGTCGTAGGCACCCGCCGGGCCGTTGGCTTAAATCCTGCCAGACCACAAAGGGCGGATGGAATGCGCACCGATCCAGCCGTATCCGTGCCCAGACCCACAGCTGCCATACCATCAGTGACTGAGACCGCCGCGCCGGATGATGAACCGCCCGGTATACGACCCCCACCTCCATTGACCGCGCGATCCCACGGGTTTTTCGGCGTGCCGTAATGGGCATTGGTGCCCGGCGCACCCATGGCAAATTCAACCATATTGGTGCGCCCCATGATGATCGCACCTGCTGCGCGCAGGCGGGCCACAACGGGCGCGTCCGCTGTTGCGGGCTCTGCATCCCGACGTACGATAGACCCGGCCAGGGTCGTTTCGCCGGACACGTCGCACAGATCCTT
>JAPKBD010000104.1 GCA_028824965.1 Alphaproteobacteria bacterium
GTCGTCTTTATCGGCAATGCTGTGAAGACATTCCTTGTGGTCGGTTTTGTATTTATTCTGTTCCATCGCATGGTAACCCGGCGACTTGGTAGTCTTACCGCCGCAATCCATAAACTTGATCTCGAAGGCCAGGGCCACGATACAACAGACCTTGTTTTTCGCGATATCGCCGACAAGCCTTTGGCCGAACGGGACGAGATTGACCAGATCGCCATCGCTTTGCAGGACATGCACAGTAATTTGATATCTTCCCATCAATCTGTGTTGGAACGTGAAATACAGTTAAGGGCTGTCACTGACAATATTCCGGCAGCTGTTGGTCGCATCGGGGCGGATTAGCGTTTTCGCTTCGTCAACAAATTGACCATGGAAATGTTTGATCGCCCGGTTGAGGAAATTATCGGAGCGTCGATGCAGGATGTAATCGGCGAAATTGCCTATTCCAAATTGCAGGCAAATATTTCCGCTGTGCTGTCGGGCGACATTCAGGAGTTTAATGAAACGATTACGTATCCTGACGGTCAACAGCGGCAAATGGAATTCACATATGTTCCCGAGGTTGGGCCGGACGGTCGGGTCATAGGATATTTTTCCCTCGCTATCGATACGACTGACCGTCTCGCCCTGGAAGAGCGTTTGCGGCAATCTCAGAAGATGGAAGCCGTGGGGCAATTAACCGGGGGGATCGCGCATGAGTTTAATAATCTGTTGCAGGTTGTTGCCGGCAATTTGGAATTATTGCAGGTTGGAAATTTTGACGATCCAAATCGGGAAAAACGATATGAGGCGATCCATCGTAACGTAAAGCGCGGGGCGGAATTGACGGATCGGTTGCTGTTGTTCTCCCGTCGTCAACCCTTGGCGCCAAGTGCCTTGAACATTGCAAAAGTCTTAGCTGATTTGCAGGGTATTCTACCATAAACCCTGGGTGAGACGATCAGGGTGACAATTGAGAAATCTGCGGATTTGTGGGCTGCGAAAGCCGATCCGGGGCAGCTGGATAATGCCTTGCTGAATTTGGCCTTGAACTCCCGCGATGCTATGAACAGTGGCGGGGAGATTACCTTATCCGCCGCGAATATTACCATAGATGATGCTGGGCTGCCGTCGATGGAAGGGTGGGGGCAACAAGAAACCCAGAATGCCCATGACACAGCTGCCTATGACACAGGTGCTTATGACTCAGATACCTATGGTCTTGGGGATTATGTGGTCATTTCAGTGCGGGATACCGGGTTTGGTAAGTCTTCGGATACGCTGGTGCATGTGTTTGAGCCTTTTTTCACCACCAAGGATGCGGGCAAGGGCACCGGGCTTGGCCTAAGCATGGTTTATGGATTTGCCCGGCAATCGGGTGGCTTTGTGACCATAGAGAGCGAATTGGGCGTGGGAACGGCTATCCATCTTTATTTGCCGCGGCTGGTTGACGAAGTGGCGGCAGAGACTGAACCTCATGTAGTAGCGGTGCCGGCCCAAAATCAAAGTCCCCATAGTAAAGTCGTCTTATTGGTAGAGGACGATGCCGATGTGCGGTCATCACTGTTCGATCAAATTGATGCCCTGGGTTATAGGGTCATCGAAGCATCGGATGGTGTGGAGGCCCTGCGGGTGTATGACGCTGCCGGACGCGTTGATTTGTTATTCACGGACATCGTCATGCCTGGCGGCATAAGTGGGTTTGAATTGGCGCACAGCCTGCGCACGCGTCAGTCTTCGCTGAAAGTGATCTTCACATCCGGCTACAACGACGAGGTTGTGGCGGAGACGGGAACCCCGGATGAAGGCTCAATATTGCTGCATAAGCCCTATGATCGGCAGACCCTGGCCGCTGCCCTGTCCCAGGCGATCAACGACCATAGCACCGCCAGCGATACCTGATTACGACAAGCCGACAACGGGGACCAGGGCACCGTGAACCGCGCTGGCCTGGGGCGAGCATAAGAACATTATCACAGCCGCTAAATCTGTTGGCGCAACCCACAGGGCGGGATCCACATCGGGCATATCAGCGCGGTTAATCGGGGTATCAATAATGCTGGGTAGTACCGAATTCACATTGATGGCCTTGTCGCGCAACTCTCCTGCCATAGTTTCCGTTAGGCGCATGACAGTACTTTTCGAGGCGCAATAAGCGCCCATGCCCGCGACACCTTTGAGGGCGACATTAGCGCCGACTGTAACGATATTACCGCCACCCTGTTCGATCATATGGGGCACCACGGCTGCGGCTGAATGTATAAGTGTTCGAACATTCAGATCATGCATCAGGTCCCATTTATCATCGGGGGTGTCATGCACGGCATCACCCATATGAAAGCCGCCCGCTAAGGCGACAAGACTGTCAATCTTGCCGAATTCAGCATGGACCTTTGCCAATGCGTTTAACGTGGCCACTCTATCAAGCAGATCAACGGCGACTTTAACCAGCCTGTCGTCATCGCCCGGAAAACCATTGTTGAGGAATTCCATCGACGCATCCACAAGGATCAGACGGGCAGAGGTGGCATGAAAGCCGGCGGCCACGGCACGGCCCAGGTTGCCGGCCGCCCCGGTTACAACGATCGTCTGGTTCTCAAAGGTCAAAATCTTACTCCAATAGGTACGCTAAATTTGTTGCGCTCAGTCTAGCCGCTGTTGAAAGGATATAGGTAAAGTTTCCAGACCACGGGTGACAAAATCATCCCGCCAAGATAGCGACAGTGCCGCCGTCTCAAGCTTGAAATGATCGAAATGTCGAAATAGGGTTCGAAATGCCTCCTGCCCCTCAATCCGGGCCAAGGGCGCGCCAATACACATATGAATGCCGAAACCAAAAGCCATATGTGCGTTAGAGCCCCGTGCGATATCGACGCTATGGGCATCGTTGAACATATCGGGGTCGCGGTGGGAGGCGTTAAGCAAGGCAAAAATGCGATCCCCGGCACGAATGGTGATATTGGCCATGGGGATATCTTCTTTGGCGATGCGCACGACGGTCTGCACCGGGCCCTGATAGCGCAGGAATTCTTCAATAGCACTGGTCAACAGATGATCGTCTTTGTAAAGCTGTGCCATTTGCGTCGGATTTTCAAGCAATGCCAGCAGGCCATTGGTGATCAGGTTCGTCGTTGTCTCATGGCCGGCAAACAGGAACAGGATCAGCATGGAAACGATTTCATCGTCTGTCAGCGGCCCTCCGCCGTTATCCGCACCGCTATCCGCATCGTCCCCATCCGCACTACCTTCAAATGCGATCATCTGGCTTAACAGATCATCACGCGGGCGGGCCCGGTGCTCAGCGATGATTTGGCGATAAAAAATTTCGATGTCCATGACCGCCCTGTAGGCGCGGTCATATTTGTCCGGCGTATCCCGGGCGGAAAATACAAACTTGCCAATATCAACGGACCAGGCAGTCAGTTGCGGCACCATGGCCCCATCCACACCGATCAACATACCGATAACGCGGGCGGGCAGGGGGCTGGCAAAGGCAGCGATGAAGTCCACCACCCCTCCGGCCATTGGTGCCATCTCAGCTGCGACGTCCTCTGCAATGCGTATGATGGCCGGGCGCAGTTTTTCCATCTCACGCGGCTTAAATGGCTGCTGCAATACCTGGCGTAGACGGCTATGGGCGGGCGGGTCCTTGAATACCATCCAGCCGCCCAGCACCCGGGACAATTCGCGAATTTTATGTGCATTCGCCCCGCCCGCCATATGATCAGCGAAGGGTGATATTTTTTCTACCGAAAAGCGTGGATCGCTCAATGCCAATCGAACATTGTCATAGTCGGCGATGACCCAGGATTTCAATGACGGGCTGTAGTGTACAGGCTCCCGGGCCAACATGGCGGCAAAGATGGGTGCCGGGTCGCGGATCGCATCTGACGTCGTTAAATCAAAAGTTTCTACCATTGTCCCAACTCCTGTCCCAACTCTTGTAACGGGGGCAAACATATTCGCCTGCGCGCCATTTTCTGTGCAATTACCGCCCTTGGTAAAAGCAACGAATTCTTCATGGCTTTGCCGGATTATTATTGTCATGACACTAGATCATTCAGCGGCAGACGGCCAATCCGTGCCGCGACCGCGACCGCCATTACAAGTGGGGGTACCAATGGTAAGCACCCGCAAGACCGTGCGCTATAGTATGATGGCGCTGGGTTTGGTGTGCACGGTTCTGGGTATCATTGGCATTATTCTACCCGTCATGCCGGGCACAGTATTTTTGTTGATTGCGGCCTGGGCCTTTTCCCGTTCGTCGGAGCGTTTGCACTTGTGGCTGTATTATCACCCGCGTTTTGGCCAGACCATTCGTGATTGGCATCTGCATCGTGTGATCCCTGTGCGGGGCAAATTACTGGCAATTACCATGATGGCAATGTCGTTCGCGTATGTCGCCGTATCGCAAAGTCCAAATTGGCTGGTGCCGGCTTTGGTCGGTGCAACACTGCTCCCTGTCGCTATTTGGATCGCGACCCGGCCATCAGGTGATTACAGCGCATCGGAAATTTCGCCCAGATAAGCTTCCAGCTTCGTTGAACGAAGGCTGCGTAGGTCTTCGCCCCAACCACCCGTCACACTTTCCTGCAATAACCCGCCCAGACAGGCTTGCCGCAGCGCCAGCGGCCAGGTGTCAAATTCATCGGGTACTTCGCATATTGGATTGTCGAACCGCATTATCTGTTCGGGACGGTCGTCTTTTGTTCCCGCAGCTTCGATTGGCCCAATTATGCCGGCGGCGGTTTTGCGTGCTGTGTCCAGGGCGTAAACAGGGGCAAGGCCCCACAATGTCTGATTTATTGACGCCGCATCATCATTGATCAAATCAGCGTAGGGGCGTGCAAGAAATTTATCCGCATATGCGTCTGCCAAGGGCACCGCAGTCCACTGATCGGGGGTGAAGGCCTGACTTGCACGCAGGCCTTCCTCTGCGTGGACAATTTCGGTGACGTCTCTACCCGTGCCCCGATAGCCGGTGAATGTGTCGTCTTTGTCGAAAACGGGCACGCCCGATGCCCTGCCATAGACAATTTCGTCCTTACGCCCATAGACCGAGTATTGAAAATCTCTGAAGGGGCGGCGGGCTTCCAGGTCTGCCTTATGGGCCCGCCACTTATCATCATCGGTATCTTCATCAGCGGCAAAATCCCAGCGATATTTTCCGACATGATCACCTTCGCTACGACTGCTGAACTTGATCGGGCCGCTGATATTCGTGAACCGAGGATCAGCGTCCATTTCCCAAAGCCAATCAGACCCTGAACTGGCAAAACCCTTGAAACGTTGTTCACTCTCCTCCAAAAGTAGCCGCGCGTCCTTAAGCTCGGTTATATCGTGAATTGTACCTGACAGCCTTTGCGGCTTGCCATCCGCGTCGTACTCAATTTCCCGCCGGGAATGAACATGTCTTATGGTGCCGTCGGGCCGTATGATGCGGAATTCGATATCCCGAAAATCTTGTCCGGCTTGGGAATCTTGTTCCGTGTTCCAAACATGCTGCTGGTCCTGGGGATGGATGAGTTTGGACAGGGTGTCGTGACTTGGTACAAAATCGCCAGGCTCGAACCCGAAAATGCGAAATGTCTCGTCGGACCAATGCCGTTTCCCGGTCGGAATATGCCATTCCCAACTGCCAAGGTGGGCGATCCGCTGCGCGTTCGCGAGGTTTTCTTCACTGCGCAATAAATCAACTTCTGCCTTGATTATACTCGTGACATTTGAGGATGTGCCTCTGTGGCCACGATAGCTGCCGTCGGGATTAAAGATTGGGACGCCAGAGACGAGGGTATGGCTGGTGTTGCCATTCTGATCCAATGTGATGTGCCGAAAGTCTTTGATCGGTCGGTGTGCGGCGAAATCCGCCTTGTGGTCACGCCATTTCTGAGTGTCCGTATCTCGTTCATGGGTGATGTCCCAACGGGTTTGGCCAATCCGACGCGACGGGTCCATCCCGCCGTCACGCATGCGGTCGGTCAATGGCACAAAGCAATAGTTTTCGTCGGTCTCCCAATAGAAATCCGTACCCGATTGTGCGAAATCCTTGAACAGTTGTTCGCTGTCCCGCAACGCTTCCTGGCGCATAAGATGGCGATGCAGAACCCAAGCCAATAATGCCGATAATAGGAGTGCGAGGGCAAATACCAGCGGCAAGCTTTCTCTGGTGCCGCGGGCTATGGTTGCGATGTTGGGATGCAAAGTTACCCGCCACTGCCGATCCAGCAGACGCGCAGAATGGGATGCCGAATATGCCGAATATAAAGGATCGTTAGCGCTCTTTTTGGCATCGCTTTGGTATAGGGTCGTCTCGTCTTCGGTAATCGAAACGGCATAATTATCTGCGATGCCGACGCCCAGGGCTTCTTCGACGATCGCCGGGATCCGAAATACGGCACCGACTGTGCCTTTGAACTGTTCCGCCGCACCAAGGGGAAAATGGACAACGAAACCCTTGCCACCTTGCACAAGATTTATAGCCGATGTGCTTTGCGGTTGACCCGTCCGTTTCGCCGCTTCAAAAGCGACGGCGGCGATGCCCAACTTTCGGATATTGACCCCAATGGCTTTCCTGTTGCCGGCCTCGGGTTCAATCCAACGAATTGTGCCGTCTGCGTCAACCCGCGTGACTGCTTGTAAGCCGGCGAAGGTGTCGTGGATGTCGTGTGTTGCCTGGGTAAAATTGGCGCGGCTGCTGATTGTTCCGTCTAACCAATGATTCCGTAGATGACGAACCATTGAAAGGCGTACCGCCAAGGCGCTCTGCAGACGAATTGCTGCCTGGGTAGCGGTTATTTGCGTCGCCTCACGAATACCCTGGCGTTGATCATCGTACAGAAATTGCCAAAGCAATAGGTTTATTCCCGTAAACGATAGGAACAATACAATTGGTACGGTTACTGCCTTATTTTTAAACAACATGCAATAAATCTAATGATGCGGTTTATAGTATACACGAAATAGAGGCACTATTTTACATTGTATTCTTGGGCGTAGTCGAGTGAATAAAGAATAGCTCGACTTCACAAATATTTGAACTGGCTTCGTCGCTCGGGTCCAAATGAATTACGGGGCCACAATACTTATATTTTCGATATAAGTATTGTGGCCCCGTAATGAGGGGACCGTTCAATAGGGTTGGAAATTCGTTATACGTATTTCAGTTTCAGCAATTCGTAGAATTTACCGCCTGATGGGGTCGTGACCTCTACCTCATCGCCTACAGATTTACCGATTAATGCGCGGGCCAAGGGGGATCGCACGGAGAGGCGTTGTTCTTTAATATCGGATTCGTCCTCACCGACAATCTGGAACTCCATCTCCTCATCATCATCTTCATCCACCACAGTAACCGTGGCGCCAAACTTAACAGTCTTGGACGTCAATCCGGAAGTATCGATAATCTGAGCCCGGCTGATCTTGCTGCCCAGATCCAGTATTCGGCTTTCGACGAAGGCCTGGCGTTCTTTGGCAGCATGATACTCCGCATTCTCAGAGAGATCGCCATGGGCACGCGCTTCTTCCAGCGCAATAATGATCGAGGGGCGTTCCACGCCCTTCAATCGTTTCAGTTCATTTTCCATCCGGGTAAACCCCGTCCGGGTCATCGGCACCTTTTCCATAGCTGGGTCGTAAGCCTCGTATTGCTGGTTCGTGATGATTGGTGCAACTGCGCCAATCGAATTGAGAAGATTAGAAGTAAGATTGCAATGGGGCAACATCAAGGCCCTGTTGCATTAAATGTCCGATTGCCTGCATAGCAGATTTCGCGCCAGAAATCGTCGTGTAATATGGGATGCCATGGACCAGGGCGGCCCGGCGCAAGGTAAAACTATCGGCGATGGCCTGGGCCCCCTCAGTCGTGTTGAAGATCAGGGCGATCTCGCCGTTGGTGATTTCATCGACGATATGGGGGCGGCCTTCCAGAACTTTATTGACGGACTGAACAGCAATATCGCGCTCCTTCAGATACGTCGCCGTGCCCGAAGTCGCGATAATGGTGAAGCCTAGTTCACACAAGCCGCGGGCCAGCTCCGCCGCCGCCGCTTTATCCCTGTCCTTGACGGAAATGAACACTTTACCGGACTGGGGCAGCTTGGTTCCCGCAGCAATCTGCGATTTCGCAAAGGCGGCGGCAAAGGATGTATCCAGGCCCATGACCTCGCCGGTGGATTTCATTTCCGGCCCTAACAACACATCCACACCGGGGAAGCGGGCAAACGGAAAGACCGCTTCTTTCACTGCGACATGATTTTTCTGCTCTAGGTTCAAGTCAAAATCGGCTAGTTTTTCCCCCGCCATAACGCGTGCGGCCAGCTTGGCAATCGGGATGCCGATGGCTTTCGCGACGAAGGGCACGGTGCGGGAGGCGCGGGGGTTGACCTCTAATATAAAAATCTCATCCTGGCGCACGGCGAACTGTACGTTCATCAAGCCAACGACGGAAAGTCCGCGGGCGAGGGCATCGGCTTGCCTGCGAATTTCTTCGACAATATCGTCTGGAAGGGAGTAGGGGGGGAGGGAACAGGCCGAATCGCCTGAGTGGATGCCCGCCTCTTCTATATGCTCCATGATCCCCGCGACCACAACATCCGTGCCGTCGGCCATGGCATCAAGGTCAACCTCAATGGCATCTTGCAGATAGCCATCGACCAAAACAGGGCTATCGCCCGAGACTTTTACGGCTTCGCGCATATAGCGATCCAGCTGGCTTTCATCACGGACAATTTCCATGGCCCGGCCACCCAGCACATAGCTGGGCCGTACAACGACGGGGAAGCCGATCCGTGCGGCGATTGCGTGGGCTTCTTCAGACGACGTCGCGATGCCGTTTGGCGGCTGTTTCAAGTCCAATTGATGGAGGAGTTCTTGAAAGCGTTTCCGGTCCTCTGCCAGATCAATGGCATCGGGCGTGGTGCCCAGGATCGGCACACCGGCTGCTTCCAGCTCAGCCGCCAGTTTCAACGGCGTTTGGCCGCCGAACTGTACGATCACGCCTTTTAAGGTGCCGTTGCTCTGTTCCAGGCGGATAATTTCCAGCACATCCTCAGCCGTCAAAGGCTCGAAATACAGCCGATCGGAAGTGTCATAGTCCGTGGACACCGTCTCCGGATTGCAATTGATCATGATCGCTTCATAGCCGACTTCACGCAGGGCAAAAACTGCATGAACACAGCAGTAGTCGAACTCAATGCCCTGGCCGATGCGGTTGGGCCCGCCACCCAGAATGATGATTTTTTCACGATCAGAAGGCTGCGCTTCGCACTCAGCCGGACCGTTCAGGCCCTCGTAAGTGGAATACATATAGGGCGTGTGGCTCTCGAACTCAGCAGCGCAGGTGTCAATGCGTTTGTAGACCGGGTGCACATCCAGGGCGTGGCGATGGGCCATGACGCTGGCGGCACTTTGCCCGGTCAGCTGTGCAATCCGTTGATCAGAAAAACCTTGCGCCTTAATCCTGCGTACCAAACGGGCATCATCTGGCAGGCCGTTGGCTTTCAATTCGTCTTCAACCGCAACAAGGTCGGCAACCTGATTGACAAACCAAGGATCGATGCGGGTAATGCGTTCGATCTCGTCGCGCGCCATGCCGTGGCGCAGGGCCTGGGCGACGACCAACAGCCGATCCGGTGCCGGGCGGGCGAGTGCGGCGCGCACAGCATCATCTGGGTCTTCGTCGATACCGGGAATGATAATTTCATCCAGGCCCGACAGCCCCGTCTCCATCGACCGCAGGGCCTTTTGCAGGCTTTCGGCAAAGGTCCGGCCCACGGACATGGCCTCCCCGACAGACTTCATGGAAGTGGTTAGCAGGGCATCGGTGGAGGGGAATTTTTCAAATGTGAAGCGTGGTATTTTCGTGACCACATAATCGATGGTCGGCTCAAACGAGGCGGGGATAACACCGCCCGTTATATCGTTGTCCAGCTCATCTAACGTGTAGCCCACCGCCAGCCGGGCTGCGACCTTTGCAATGGGAAAGCCTGTGGCTTTCGAGGCCAGGGCAGAGGAGCGGGAGACCCGTGGGTTCATCTCAATCACCACCAGGCGACCGTCTTCCGGGTTCAGGGCAAATTGTACGTTGGAGCCGCCCGTGTCCACGCCGATTTCCCGCAGGCAGGCAATGGAGGCGTTGCGCATTATTTGATATTCTTTGTCCGTCAGGGTCAACGCCGGGGCCACTGTGACACTGTCGCCGGTGTGAATGCCCATGGGATCGACGTTTTCGATAGAGCAGACGATGATGCAATTGTCCGCATGATCGCGCACCACCTCCATCTCGTACTCTTTCCAGCCCAAAACGGATTCTTCCACCAGCACTTCATTGGTGGGGGAAGCATCCAGGCCCGTAGTGATGATGGCCTGAAATTCGTCCCGGTTATAGGCGATGCCGCCGCCCGTGCCGCCCATGGTAAATGATGGCCGGATAATCGCGGGCAATCCAACGATTGCCAGGGCTTCAAAAGCTTCTTCCATGTTGTGGGCAATGCCCGCCTTGGGCGTGGCGAGGCCGATGCGGGTCATAGCATCACGGAACAAGCTGCGGTCTTCCGCCATATTGATGGCGTCCGGCTTTGCGCCAATCAGCTCTACATTATATTTATCAAGGGTGCCGTCTTCATGCAGGGCCATGGCCGTATTCAAGGCGGTTTGCCCGCCCATGGTCGGCAGGATGGCGTCGGGGCGTTCCTTGGCAATGATCTTGGCGACGATCTCGGGCGTAATAGGCTCTATATAAGTCGCCTCGGCGAAATCGGGATCGGTCATGATGGTGGCCGGGTTGGAGTTGACCAGAATGACGCGGTAACCCTCATCACGCAGGGCTTTACAGGCCTGGGTGCCGGAATAATCAAACTCGCAGGCCTGGCCAATAACAATGGGCCCGGCACCGATGATCATAATACTCTTTATATCTGTGCGTTTAGGCACCCTATTGCTTCCCCGTGACATGCAACTGCTCAATCCCCTCTTCACATTGTCGGGGATGAGTTTTCAGTGGCCTGTTTAGATCAATACCCGGTATCTTGCCGAGCGCGCGCAATATAGCCCCTTGGACCCCGCGGGGCTATGGCAAACACGTCGTTTTTCAAAGAAGTTTAAATACACCGCCCGCCGCCCACTTCCATGCAGATGCTGGTGACGATCACAGCTTGATTTTCCAGCCGCATTATTAAACTCCAGTTCTGTCGCTAAAATATCTGTCGTTATAAAATCAGGCTTCTAATGCAGGGTCAGTCCGGCCTTTGTTGCCGTAAAGCCCGAGGCCCATAGCTGGGCATCTGCGATTTCGTTGGGCTGCATTAATTGGGCTGCGTCATCGCGCAAGGCTATGGCCTGTTGTTGCAGCCCCGGAATGGCGTGATTGGCGGCAACCGTCAGCCAGCCATAGGCTTTGACCAGGTTTTGCCGCACCCCAAGGCCGCGGATATGCAGGGAGCCAAAGGCCAATTGCCCTGATGGGTTGCCTTTGATCGCCGCCTTATGGAACCAAACAGCCGCGATGGCATCGTTGCGCAGTACACCCTTGCCGTAAAAATACATCGCACCCAGCATGAATTCGGCACCCGCATGGCCCTGCTGCGCCAGTGTCGTAAAGGCACCGCGCGCAGGGTCAAATTTGCCATGATCATAAGCAACGACCGCGTCCGTAAAATCGGCCTGTGCAGATGCGCTCAACGTTATCGCCGGCCATAGGCAGGCGGTCATCAACAATATTTTGAGTATGGGGCGAGGCATTGCTTTTGTTCGGGGTTATTGTTCGGGTACATAAGATCGCGAAAGAAACGCAGGCACTATCATACAACAGGCAAATGTAAATGGCGAATAAGATAGACACTGGCCCCATTCAGGACTAATTGGGACCTATCTTTTACGAATAGGCTTTGCGAAAAGACATGCCAAATACACCACCAACGTCCGATAAAACCACCGAACCGCAGGATGAAGGCGGCGAAGCAACGGTTTTGATCGCACCGCGCAAGCGGCCTGGCATTTTTACACGCCTGCGTAATTATTTCCTGACTGGCGTTATCGTCACGGCACCCATCGCCCTGACCATATATTTGACCTGGCAGTTTATCGACTGGGTCGACAGGCAGGCGATCCCGCTGTTGCCGGCGAAATACAATCCGGAAAATTATCTGCCCTTCTCGCTGCCCGGCCTTGGCCTGGTTATCATGCTGGTTATTCTGACCTTCGTTGGGTTCCTGACCGCCAATATTTTTGGCCGCACTTTGTTGAAAACCGGCGAACGATTGGTCAATCGTATGCCCGTTGTTCGCACCATTTATGGTGCGTTGAAACAGGTTTTGGAAACGGTGTTGAGCCAATCTTCCAATTCGTTCCGACAGGCCGTGTTGGTGGAATATCCCCGTCGCGGCATCTGGACCATGGCCTTTGTGACAGGTGATACTGAGGGGGAGGTGGCCTCTCGACTGGAAGACGACATGGTCAACATCTATGTGCCGACAACACCAAACCCCACTTCGGGGTTTTTGCTTATGGTGCCTAGGCGGGATCTTATATTCCTTGATTTACCCGTTGAGGATGCTGCGAAGTACGTTATTTCCATCGGTGTGATCGCGCCGGAGGAGGATGAAAAACGCGTGGTATCCAAAATACCCAATCTAAAAAGTGCAATGAGCAGGGTTGAAGCGAAGGTAGAGCCAGAAGCCGAACCAGAAGCCGAACTTGTGGCCCCAACCAGGCAGTCGGCCGAATAGTT
>JAPKBD010000105.1 GCA_028824965.1 Alphaproteobacteria bacterium
ATGTCTACTGATTGTCGCCCAACAGGGCTTGCCAGAGGCTGAGGGCGGTGACAGCGGCGGTTTCTGCGCGCAAAATACGCGGCCCCAGGGACATGGGCACGACAAACGGCCGCTCTCGCAAGGCGCGGCTTTCATCTGGGTCAAAGCCGCCTTCCGGGCCAATTAATATGGCCCAGGGTGTTGCCGGCGTATCCGCAAACCTTTGTAGTGCCTGCACGGGCGGTGGTGCGCCGGCCTCATCACAGAACAGCAGGCGACGTTCAGGCGGCCAGGCATCCAGAACTTTGTCCAGGGGTTGGACGGCGCGTAATTCCGGCACACTCAGGCGGCGACATTGCTCTGCCGCTTCTGCCGCCGTTGTGCCCAGGCGCACCAGGTTAATCCGCTCCACCACCGTGCGTCTTGTGGTCGTGGGTAACAAGGCACGAACGCCAAGTTCGGTGGCTTTTTGCACCAGATAATCCACCCGGCCCCGTTTTATGGGGGCGAATAACAGCCAGATATCAGGCTCGATAGGTTGCGGCAGGCTTTGTTCCATGAGTTGGAGGGAGGCCCACCCCTTGCCAATCCCGTCAATGCGGCCCCGCCATTCCCCGTCGCGGCCATTGAACAAGGCCGCCTCATCGCCTGGGCCAAGGCGCAGGACCGACCGCAAATAATGGGCCTGGGATGCCTCCAGCCCGATGATGCCGTCGGCGCCCAGATCATCGGTGACATAGAGACGGATTTTGGCCCGTGCGGCCCCAGCCGCTTGTTGCTGTTGATTTTTCGCCATAGCCTCAAAAAACCGAAAAAGATTTCATCAATGCTCTATCTTAACCCCATGACGCCACCCAAAACACCAGCTTCATTCACAGATATCCCCGAGGGGGGGTGGATCGCCCGTCATGCGCCGGCGCGCCTGCGGCCCTATTTGCGCCTGGCCCGCCTGGACCGGCCCATTGGCACCTGGTTGTTGTTGTGGCCCTGCTGGTGGTCCATCGCCATGGCGTATAATGGGGCCGTGGCCAGTGATGGCCAGCAGCAGGATTTTCTCAACCCACAGTTCCTGTGGCTGTTGGCAGCATTTGCCGTTGGTGCTTTGGTCATGCGCGGTGCGGGTTGTGCCTGGAATGACATTACCGACCGGGATTTTGACGGTCAGGTGGAACGTACCCGTGGCCGCCCCATCCCCAGTGGCGAAATATCCGTCCGTCAGGCCGGGGCCTTTATGGTGCTCCTGGCCCTGATTGGTCTGAATATTCTGTTGCGCCTGAATACGTTCGCGATGTGGATTGGCGTCATGTCCCTTGCCCCCGTGGTGATCTATCCTTTTATGAAGCGCATTACCTGGTGGCCCCAGGTATTTCTGGGCCTCGCCTTTAACTGGGGCGCTTTGCTGGGCTGGGCCGCTGTGCGGGGGGAGCTGACCCTGGCGCCATTGTTGCTGTATCTGGGCGGTATTGCCTGGACCCTGGGCTATGACACGATTTATGCCCATCAGGACAAAATTGACGACGCCTTGATCGGCATTAAATCATCGGCCCGGGCCCTGGGCAGACATACCCGGCCCATGCTATGGGTGTTTTACAGTACGGCGATTGTATTGTTTGGCCTGGCCGGCTGGCTGGCTGGCCTGGGCCCGTTGTTTTTTGCCGGCCTTGTGGTTGCGGCGATGCATCTTGGTTGGCAGGCGGGTACGGTCGATATTGATGATCCGGCTGATTGTGCGGCCAAATTCCGTGCCAACACCTGGTTCGGTTGGCTGGTCTTTATCGCCGCCCTAATCGGGGTTTATTAGGGATCCGGTAGGGATGTATGGGACAGCCGTGTGGTGTTGAAGCCCGGCAAGCTTAACGATGACGGCAATCCGGGCACATAGTATAATGCCACGAACTCATACTCCAGATCCGTGACTTCCACCGTGATCAGGGGCGTTACGGTTTCGCCAGTGCCGCTGATGTCCAGTCCGCTATTTGTATAGGTGACGATGACATTGTCGCCGGTAATTCGTGACGATACCGCCTGCATAGAGGCGACGATGGCGGTGAAGCTGGCGGTATTATCGGCGGAACCGCCGCTGCACGAAACACTGCTGCCGGTGCAGGTGATGGGGGTGGAGCTGAGACTGCCCAGGTCGATGATCGGATCTTCAATCAAGGCTGTGCGCAGGCCGCGCCGGGTTGCCTCCGACACTTTGTGATAATCAAACATGATCAGGCCCACTTCCATCGAGCCGATGGTCAGCAACAACAACGCCGGCAGGATCATGGCGAATTCGGTCGCCGCAGTGCCACGCCGGCAGTTTCGCCATTTATTGATGGCTTGAGAGGTTTTTCTGAAACTGATCATAAACATGCCTCAATTCCCGATGAACGCTTGTTCATGGGCGGCGTTCATAGTCAGGGTGCCGAAGCCCTGGTTTTGCATAAACACCAGGAACACAGGCTCGTACGGCACACTGGCAACAACGCGAATGACATCATAATCGACGCCGCTATCGCTGTAGGTTGACGTTGTCACGGCCAGGGTGGAGCCGCCGTTGGACCAGCCGGGAACCACATAATCGCCCGTACCATCGGCGGTCCCGGTTTTCACCAAATTGGCGATGGTGGTTTGCACGCTGCCTGACAGCGGCAAGCTGGAGCGCGCGGCCAGCATGGCCCCCACCCGAAGGCTTTTGTCCAGACTGGTGGATTGATTGAGGTAATAGCCGAATTCAAAAACCCCGACCATGACCAAAATCAATAGGGGTGCCAGCATAGCAAATTCCACCGCTGCCACAGCCCGGCGGCAGAAAAGGGCGAGCTTGAATGCGGAGAGCCTGCTGCGGCCCGGTATTTGTCGCGGCATTTGTCGCGGCTTATTCAACAAGTTGGACATTGATATGCACATCATCTGAATATTGTTTTAGCAGGGGGCCAATTACTTCCACATAAGTGTTCGCTTGGGCGCCGGCGACTTCTTCGGTCAGAAAAACTTCAACATAACGGCCATAAGTTGGATAGTCGCCGCTGCCCTGTACGCCCAACGCGTTGCAGTTCAATACGGCGATTTTGATCACCCGGCGTTTGATATCTGATGAAGGTGAGGACGAGGGTACGCCGGCTGCAGGAACGATGTTACTGGACGGCGCGACCGTAATATAGCCGCCGGGGATGGTGATGTCTGTTGTGGGATAGCCCGTCTTGTTTTCGTCCCGATAAAAAGTCTCCCCCAATTCATAGAGATAGACCTGATAACGGGTATAGTCAGATAGATCTGACGGTTGGGAATCGCTAGGGTGGTTGGCCATCCAATAAGCGACAGGGTCCCAGTCTCCGTTGCCCAGGATGGTGGCGCCGGACATATCGGAATCGCGACCATAACTCATGACATTTTGCGCCGGGTTTTTGGGATTTTTGTTACCCGTATCCATGCGCGCATTGATGCCGTTACGGGCCTGCTGGGTTTGCACGCCAGGCGATGTGGTCACAATTGAGGTGTAACAGAGCCCCGGATCATTGGCCAATGCATTGCCGACGCTGGCGGCACCGCAATTGCCGGACGAAGGGCATAAAAGCCCGAAATTGCCCGGTGCCAGGGACCCACTACCGGGTCCTGCCTTGGCCAGCAATTGCCGCCCGGCATTGGTAACATCCAAAAGATCGTCGCCGGAACCACTCGATTCCGCTGGATTGCAGGCCATATAGGGTGGGGCGGCGCAAACGATGGGCAATATACCCGCCCGCGCCGTGGCTTCCAGGGTGAACTGATCTGATACGGCACCCGATGATATCGCCTGCAGGGCCGGGGCCAAAAATATGGATATGGTACGCGGGACCAAGGTAATATCTGCATATACGGCCTCATTATCCAGCACGGTGACCACGTCAGTGGGGTCAACATCATTGTAATAAACGATGCTTTGAATAGTAAAATCACCTGTCGTATCCGCCAGACTGGTGGCATTGCTGATCGCATCCGTGGCCGCTGCCGTACCGCGCATAATAGCGTCCGACTGACCATCAAGCTGTGCCGCCGCCGAGAGCGCAGCGGCATCCGCCGCATTTTGCATTTGCGAGCGCAGGACCACCACACGGCCAATGTCCAGGGCCAAAACCCCACCCGAAAGAGCTAATACACCGGCAAAAGCCACATAGATCGTGGTGGCGCCGCGTCGGTCCCCTAACAGAGACCGAAGGCCCATCCACAAACCGGCTAAAATTCCGTGCCCTAAATTTTTATGCCAAATCGTCATATCAGTTACTCTTACGCTTATTGGTAAATGAA
The DNA here is from genome assembly GCA_028824965.1 of Alphaproteobacteria bacterium. Classification (GTDB taxonomy): domain Bacteria; phylum Pseudomonadota; class Alphaproteobacteria. Next base: position 4,252 of record JAPKBD010000105.1, read on the forward strand.
TGGATAACAATCCAATAGTATACCTTGTACGAAAGATTCGAATTCTTTCGGTATTTACAAGTGACTGAGATCACACTGTTATATACTTAGCAGATTCTGGCGCAGATTGGTATCAGGATGCGGCGATTGTATAGACGCTTGAAATGCCGTCATGGTATGATAATGCATTGGATCTCTCCTGACGCCACTCCTGACGCCACACCTGACGCTTTTGTGCGAGAGAATAAACGTGACCACACCCGAAAATTCAGCGCCCGATGAATTGGTACCGCAGACCAGCCATCATTTAATGTTCCGCTTGCTGCGGGACTATATCCGGCCCCATGCAGGCCGCTTGTTATGGGCGGCCTTGTTTATGGCCGTCGTTGCCGGCACCACGGGTCTGAATGCCTGGTTGTTAGAGCCGGCCATCGACAAGGTTTTCGTGGAACAAGTGCCGGGCATGTTGTTGTGGGTGCCTCTGGTCCTGGTCATCGTGGCCTGCCTGCGCGGTGGCGCGACCTATCTGCAGAGCATCCTTATGCATGGCGTCGGGCAGCGTATTATCGCTGAAACACAGGTGAAGATGTACCGCCATTTGATCGGTGCCGATTTGGCCTTTTTGCAATCCATCCATTCCGGTCAATTGCTGTCGTCCTTTCTGTATGACGCCAATTTGTTGCGGGATGCGGTGGGCCGCGCCGTGACGGGTATCGTCAAGGATAGCTTGACCGCCATCGCCCTGTGCGTGGTGATGTTCATCCAGGATTGGCAATTGGCGCTGATCGTCGTCTTTATATTCCCCCTGGTGGGCGTGGCGATCCGCAAATTGGGCAAGCGGATGCGCAAGGCCTCCACCGCCACACAAGAGGAAACCGGCAAGCTGGCAGCCCAGCTTAGCGAAACCCTTGAAGGCGTGCGTCTGGTCAAAGCCTACGGTATGGAAGAGGCGGAGACGGAGCGTATCCGCGTTCGTATTGAACGACGCCTGAAGGAAATTATGCGTGGCATCCGAACGCGATCGGCTGCAACACCCTTTACAGAGGCCTTGGGCGGTCTGGCCATTGCCCTGGCCATTTTCTATGGCGGTTGGCGGGCCCAGGAAGGGGCATTGTCGTTGGGCGAGTTCATGTCGTTTCTGGCCGCTTTGTTGATGGCCTATCAACCCCTGAAAGGCCTGGCTAATCTGAATACGGCATTGCAGGAAGGTCTGGCGGCGGCGCAACGGATTTTTGCGATATTGGATGTGGCCCCGAACATTGTCGAAAAACAGGGTGCTTCCGACCTGGTGGTAAGCCAGGGCGCTGTGCGGTTTAGGGACGTGCATTTTTCCTACGACAAGGACGTCACTGCCCTGCACGGTGTCGATATTGAAATCCCCACGGGGCACACAATTGCCTTGGTCGGGCCGTCAGGTTCAGGCAAAACCACTTTGATGAATTTGTTGCCCCGTTTTTATGACCCGGATACGGGCACAGTGGAAATCGATGGCCAGGATATTCGCGATGTGACCATGGCTTCCCTGCGGGCGGCGACCGCCTTGGTCAGCCAGGATATTACCCTGTTCGATGATACGGTGGCCGCCAATATTGCTTACGGGCGGCCCGATGCGTCGATGGCGCGTATTACGGCAGCGGCGCGCGCAGCAGCGGCGGACGATTTCATCATGGCAATGCCCCAAGGCTATGACACAATGGTTGGTGAAAACGGCGTTCGCCTTTCGGGTGGGCAGCGCCAACGCATTGCCATTGCCCGCGCCATGTTGAAAGACGCGCCCATATTGCTGTTGGATGAAGCCACCTCGGCCCTGGATACGGAGGCGGAGCGTGTGGTGCAAACCGCCCTGGATAGCCTAAAGGCCGGGCGTACCACGCTGGTCATTGCTCATCGTCTGTCCACAGTTATGTCGGCGGATTGCATTTATGTACTGGATGGCGGCTGCGTGGTGGAAAGTGGCAATCATGTTTCGTTGCTGCAGCGGAAAGGCAGCTATGCCCGACTGTATAGTTTGCAATTTGCAGACCGGGATGCCGGGGATGCCGGGGACGCGGCACCCAAACCGGACGTCGAAACAACGGCACAGCTGGGGAGCTGATTTCGGTGGGGCTGGGTAAACGTTTCTTCAATACCTCCTTCGCCCGGTCGATGATCGGCGTGCTGGCGGCACAATATGTGCGCCTGGTCTCTGTCACCACCAAATGGCAGGTCGTGGATGGCCATATTCTGCCCGATCTGTTGGCCCAGGGCCAAGCCGTGATCCCGGTAACCTGGCATGGCCGATTGATGATGATCCCAAGATCCTGGCCCGGACCTCAACCTTTACATCTGCTGGTCTCCCGTCACGGAGATGGGGAGCTTGCGGCCCGGATCATGGAACATTTCGGTATGCGTATGGTACGTGGCTCCACCCATCGGCCAGGCCGCGACCGGGATAAAGGCGGTGCGGTGGCGCTGCGGCAGATGCTGACATTACTAAAAGCCGGGCATTCCGTTGGCGTGACCCCCGATGGCCCCCGCGGTCCGGCCCGCAAATTGAGCAGCGGCGTCATTACCCTGGCGCGTCTATCGGGCGCCCCCATCGTACCGGTCATGATCAGCACGGGGCGGCATCGTAATTTCCGCAGCTGGGATCGATTTCGTTTGGCGTTGCCCTGTTCCAAAGGTGCCATCGTCTATGGTGCGCCCATCACATTAGACCGAAAAATGGACCCGGCCCAGGAAGAGGCGGCCCGGCAAGCGGTTGAGGCTGCCTTGAACGCGACAATGGCCCAGGCCGATAATCTTTTGGCCAATGTGGCAGCTGATCGCACCTGTGGAACAGCGCTATGACCTTTGGCATTTACCGTGGTCTGACAAGCCTGCTGGGCCCATTGATAACGTGGCATCTACGCCGCCGCCTAGCCCAGGGTAAAGAGGACCCGGCCCGGTTCAACGAACGCCTGGGCCATGCGGGACAACCACGCCCCGCCGGCACCGTTGTTTGGGTCCATGGTGCATCGGTCGGTGAAGTTATTTCAGTTCTGCCATTGATAGAGCGGTTATTGCAACTGCATGACGACATGCACATCTTGCTGACATCGGGCACTGTAACCTCTGCCCGGATTATGGCGGATCGACTGCCCAACCGGGCGCTGCACCAATATGTTCCCGTGGATCATCCTCGCTGTGTTCGCCGCTTTCTGGATCACTGGCGGCCTGACCTGGCGCTCTGGGTGGAATCCGAATTATGGCCGAACCTGATCCAGCAAACCGGGCAACGCGGCGTCGCCATGGCCATGATCAATGCGCGGATGTCGGAGACATCCTTTCGTCGTTGGAAGCGTTTGCCGTTTTTGATTAAGCCGCTGTTGCAGGCATTTCAATTCTGCATAGCGCAAAGCGCCCCTGATGCCGGTCGATTGGCAACTTTAGGGGCCCATAACGTTAGCTTTCTGGGCAATCTGAAATCTGCGTCGCCGCCCCTGTCAGTAGATCCGCGGGATCTGCATAAGGTGAAGGCGATGTTTGGCCGGCGGCCGCGATGGCTGGCCGCCTCGACCCACCCAGGCGAAGAAATCATGATCGCCAAAGTTCACCGCCATTTGGTTATGCAGTTCCCGGATCTGCTGACAGTTATTGTACCCCGCCACGCCAATCGAGGCGATGAGATCGCCATGGATTTGGCCAATCTGGGTTTGCCTATTATCCGACGCAGCCTGGGGCAGGCGGTTCGCGATAACACGGCGATCTATCTGGGCGACAGCATGGGCGAGATGGGGCTTTATTATCGCTTGGCAAATATAGTCTTAATGGGCGGCTCTCTGATCGAACATGGCGGGCAAAACCCGTTGGAAGCCGCGCGCCTGGATGCTGCCCTGTTGTTTGGACCCCACATGTTCAATTTTACGGATCAGGCTGATGTCATGATCGATAGCGGTGGTGCGGTGGTGGTCACAGGCGTTGAAGACCTGGTAGAACATGTCGCCTTGTTGTTAAGCGATGGCGCAGAGGTTGATCGTCGTGCCAAGGCTGCTGCTGCGGCAGCTGATGATGGCCATGATGTTGTCGCCGCCATTCTGCAGCAGCTGGCCCCTCTATTACCTGATCAACGACAAAGGCAGCCCCAGGGGAACAGCCGTGCAGGCGCCTGAATTCTGGCGACGGGACGGTGCCTTGGCCAGATGCCTGCAACCTTTGGCTTGGCTATACAGCGCCGCCGGTCGCTTGCGTTGGGCCTTCGCCACGCCCTGGCAGGCAGCGGTGCCGGTGATCTGTATCGGCAATCTGGTGGCTGGTGGTGCGGGCAAAACACCCACCGCCCTGGCCGTTGGCCGGGCCCTGGCACGTCGGGGGATCGCCGCGCATTTTCTCAGTCGTGGCCATGGTGGCCGTCTGACCGGGCCACTCCAAGTCGACCCGCGCCGTCACGATGCCGGCGATGTGGGGGATGAACCGCTGTTGCTGGCCGCTGCCAGGCCGGCCTGGATTTCGCGGGATCGCGCAATGGGTGCCCGCGCCGCCATCGCCGCCGGTGCCCAGGCGATCATCATGGATGACGGCTTTCAAAACCCCGGTTTGGCAAAGGATCTGTCATTGCTGGTGATCGACAGCGCCTATGGCCTGGGCAATGGCCGGGTACATCCGGCAGGCCCCTTGCGAGAGACTATTGCAAACGGTCTGGCCAGGGCGCAGGGCATTGTATTGCTGCAAACCGGTGAGAGCCCTGCACCTCTACCCAAAATGGATTTGCCTGTTTTAACCGCACGATTGATCCCGGATGAGGCGGCCCTGACCTTGCGCGGGCAAAAGGTGCTGGCATTCGCAGGTATCGGCCGGCCAGAGCGGTTTTTCCACACGGTGCGTGAGCTTGGCGCGGAAGTCGTCTCGGTGCAGGCCTTTCCCGACCACCATCCATATCGCGAAGATGAAATTTGGAAATTGGTGGAGGCAGCCCAAGGCCGCAATGCCGTCGCCGTGACCACCGCCAAGGATGCGGTGCGCCTGCCTGCACAGGCGAGGGCCATGGTGACGGTGATCGATGTCAGCTTGGAATTTGATAATGCGCCGGACCTGGATCGCCTTTTGGATGGCACTCTGGTTCAAGCTTCGGGCCAAGCTTCAGGCCCGGCTTCGGATACGAAGCTATGAAACATCCCGTTCGCTATCGTCTGGAATATTATCTGGTGCGATTGTTGTGGGCGATTTTCGCCGCATTGCCCCTATCCGCGGCCTCGGGCCTGGGGGCTGTTGTGGGGTCGGCCTTGGCTCGTGTGCCGCCCTTGCGGGCTCGGGTGGCGCGTAATCTAGCGCGGGCCCTGCCGGAATTAAGCGGGCAGGAACGGGCCGTCATCAACAAAGGCGTTTGGAAAAATCTGGGCCGGACCATGGCGGAACAGCCGCATCTGAAAAATTTCACTGTGACCGAAAGCTCCCCCGGTGCCGGCCAAATCCAGGTAATTGGCGGGGAATATTTGCAGCCTGATTATGATCAAGGGCATGCGGTGATCCTGTTCAGTGGTCATTTGGCGAATTGGGAGCTGATGCCCATGGTGATATCGCGATATGGTCGCCCTCTGCATGCGATTTACCGGGCCCCGAACAATCCTCTGATCGACAAATGGCTGTACCGGTTGCGTGACGGTGTTGTTGTCAGTGCCCTGGCCAAGGGGCGGTCAGCCGCGCGGGGCATCTTATCTGCATTGAAACAAGGCCATTCCATTGCCATGTTGGTGGATCAGAAAATGAACGATGGCATCCCGGTCGATTTTTTTGGCCAAACCGCCATGACCGCCCCCGCCCTGGCACAATTGGCCCTGCGCCAGGATATCAAAGTATTGCCCGTTAATTGCGAACGCATTGGCGGGGCTACCTTTCGCATCACGGTTCTGGAACCGCTGACCTATAGCAAGACCGACAACCATCAAGACGACGTCGCCAAACTGATGGCCCAAGTGAATGATATGTTGGAAGGCTGGATCAGGGCCCGGCCCGAACAATGGTTGTGGCCCCACAATCGCTGGCCCAAATAAGTCACTTCGGCTTTTTATACGGATTGGGACCCAGCAACAGGCCTGGGTCGAGGCGCTGGTTGAACCAATTCAGACGCCAATCAAGGTGTGGCCCTGACGCCCGCCCTGTTCGACCAACCGTACCGATCTGCCGGCCTTTGCGCACGAACTGCCCCACTTTCACGGCGATGCTGTTCATATGCATGTAGACAGAGGTTAGGCCATGGCCATGATCCAGCATCACAGTGCCGCCCGTATAAAACAAATCCTTCTCGGCCAAGGCGACCATACCGTCAGTGGATGTGTGTACGGGGCTGCCGGTTTTGGCGGCGATATCCAGGCCGTAATGGGGCCGTTTCGGCTTTCCATTCAATATGCGTCGGCTGCCGTAAACACCACTGATACGGCCAAGTGCCGGCCAGGCGAAGCCGCTGTCAAACCAGGATGTGGCACTGTCCCGGTGGCGCACGGCTGAAATCAATTTGTTCTCGCGCCGAATTCGATTCAGGACCGCCTTTGGCGGTGTGACCTTTTTTGGCGGCAGACCCACCACCTTTTCCTCATTATAGGTTCTGGCTTTGATGTTCAGAATTTGGCTGTGTTTTACGCCGTCCCTGCCGGTCCAGGTTAAGGGCGCGGTCTTGGGGAAATCCCGGCCAAAACCAAAGATGAAACGTCCGTCCTTGCCAACGCGGACCGCACGGCCCTGAAATTCAATTTTTGTGCCCGGGGTCGTTGTTCCCAGCACCAGGCCGCCTTGGATGAAATCACCGCTTAGAAACGGCGCTTGGGCCAACACGGTGCCGGGCCAAAAAATGGGCCAGAAAAGCAGCGGGCAGATGAACCAGGTACGCATCAAAATAGTGACCCCTGATCTTTAGTGACCACTTTCGATTTCGGTTTTGTCGTCGTTTTGCGTGGCGCCCTTTTTGTTTCGCCATCGCCATCGCCATCGACTGTGACCGCGACCGCGCCATCATGAAAACGGATATCCAGGCTATCTCCCACTGCTGCGCTTGCCGCTGCCATAACGACACCACTGTCCCGGTGACGGACCATGGCATAGCCCCGTTCCAGCACCCGCTCGAAACTTAGGCTATCCAGCAGTTTGCCCTGGCCCAACAGGCGCATGCGATGCTCGCTGATGCGACCTCTGCTGGCGCGCTGCAAGCGGCCATCGAAATCGGCCAGGCCTTTGCCGCCCGCTTCAACCATTTCCAGCACCAGCCTTGGGCGCAGGCGGGCCGTGATGGCGGTCAGGCTGTTGCGTTTCTCCGCCCCGAAGGTCAACAGAGCGCGATGCAGACGTTCCGCCCCCTCGTCCAGGCGCTGACGGGCCAGGGCCAGTAATTCCCGGGGGCCGCGTAAACCACGTGCCAGGCCGTCCAGATCGCGCCGTCGCTCAGCCAACAAACGTTGGGCACCCAGGCCCAACCGGCGGTCCAGATCCTGGGTTGTCGCCACCAACTCGGCCCGCACGGGCACGGCGATCTCTGCCGCCGCTGTTGGTGTGGGTGCCCGGCGGTCAGAGACAAAATCGATCAGCGTTGTATCTGTTTCATGCCCGACGGCAGAAATCAGGGGGATGTCGCTTTCCGCCACGGCCCGGGCGACGACCTCTTCATTAAAGGCCCATAGGTCTTCGATAGAGCCACCGCCACGGGCAACGATCAACAGATCCGGGCGGGGGATGGGGCCGTTTTCGCCTAAATCATTGAAGCCGCGAATAGCAGCGGCGATCTGATCCTCTGACCCCTTACCCTGAACCAGGACAGGCCATATCAACACGCGGGAGGGGAAGCGATCACGCAGGCGGTGCAAAATGTCGCGAATCACGGCGCCAGTTGGTGATGTTACCACGCCGATCACCTGGGGCAGATAGGGCAGGGCTTGCTTTCGCCCCTCGTCAAACAGGCCTTCAGCCGCCAGCTTTTTGCGCCGTTCTTCCAACAGGGCCATCAGGGCACCAACGCCCGCGGGCTCCATCGCCTCGACCACCAGTTGATAGCGGGACCGCGGCGCATATGTCGTCAACTTGCCAGTGCAGATAACTTCCAGGCCGTCCTCTGGCCGAAATCGCAGTTTTCCGGCAGCGCCGCGCCAAACCACACTGTCGATCACGGCCCTGTCATCCTTCAGGGAAAAATACAAATGCCCTGATCTGGCCGCCATGAAGCCTGATACCTCACCGCGCACGCGCACATAGCCGAAATTATCCTCCACCGTTCGTTTTACGGCGGAAGCTATCTCGGATACGGAAAATTCCGGCAGATTTGGCGCGTCACCAGAATTGTTTTTGGCCTCGTTTTCGACCATTGTCACAGAACCCCAGAAAAAACTTAGACTAAACCTCGAAATATACCTTGATCATCTGCTTACGCGAGCTAACCGCGAATTTTGGTGACGGAGGGTTAGGCGGCGTATCTTGGATGTGA
>JAPKBD010000106.1 GCA_028824965.1 Alphaproteobacteria bacterium
GGCTTTTCGCTTTCGGTCAAGCGCCTGCAATAGCGACCTATCGTCACTGCACTAAAGAGGCAATCTGAATATTTAGTAAATTCGTCGCTTAGACAGGTTCGTCAATTTCGATAGTTTGCCCACCGATAGCCTTCACAAGGTCAAATAACCGTTTGCGAACAGCGGCATCGGGAATTTTGTAATAAGCGCGCACCAGCTCCAACGTCTCCCGCTTGGCCAGATCATCCTGCTTGAACGTCGCCTGCGCTGCCTCTGCAAAGCCGGTCTGTCCGGCTGCGACTTCCGGTGCCATATCGTCAAAGAAGAAGGAGACAGGCACATCGAGAATACGGCTCAACAGGAACAGGCGGGAGGAACCAATACGGTTTGTCCCACGCTCATACTTCTGGACTTGCTGGAATGTCAGGCCCAAGGCGTTGCCGAGCTTTTCCTGGCTCATACCGAGAAGGGTACGACGAAGCCGAACGCGTGAACCAACGTGGATGTCGACAGGATTAGGGTTCGCTGTCACTGGCACTTCTCCCTGTTCGCAATCTTGAGTGGTAGCGATTGGTCTTGGTCGCCAATTCGTACCGACAACCTCCGTTAGGTTGCATATGCATGTATGTAGTAGTGGATTACCTCTGTCAAGTATGGCTGGCGGCTTGACCGGCCCTGTTATTTGGCACGCCGTCGGATCATGAAGATCAAGGCACCTAACACTATACAAAATATAGCAAATATACTGTCGCCATACTGGGCATACAGGGTTTTAGGCAAGGCTTTGGGCAGTCTGCTATCCAGGAAGCCAGCGGCGGCAAGGGGCAAATAGTCCATGAGCCGGCCGTAGGGATCAATTATGGCCGAGATACCCGTATTCGCTGCCCGAATGACGGGAAGCCCCTGTTCAGCGGCACGAATCCGCGAAATATCAAGATGTTGCCGCGGCCCAAACCCTTCTCCGAACCAAGCGTCATTGGTTAAATTAAGCAACCATTCCGGGTCCGGCTTCAGACTTTGGTCAAATATGCCCCCCTGTATTTCCCGTGGGAACACTATTTCATAACAAATCAAGGGTCGAAACGGCGGCAGCCCCGGCATCACGACCGATCGGGGCCCCTCACCTGGTGAAAAGTCCACGGCACCGTGGGCCAACTTATCCACACCGATGAGGGATAGTGTTTTGCGCCAGGGTAAATATTCACCGAAAGGGACCAAATGAAACTTGTCATAAATGGCGGTGACATGATCCTTCGAATCGAGGCTGAGAATTGCGTTGTATAACGCCAATTCCGAGCCTGAACGCCCCTCTTTACGAGGCGAACCTGTTCGCCTCTCTTTGCGTGGCGAACCTGTTATCAGAACCGCGCCGTCCGGCAAAGTGCGGGAGATCATCTGGCGTCTGCGATGATCATCGGCCAAAAAGAACGGCGTCGCGGTTTCAGGCCAGATCAAATGGCTGTAATCAGCCGGCTGTCCTGCCCCATTCCTGGCCAAACTAAGCCGCAGATACAGGGCCAAATGCTGGTCCCGCAATTCGGAACGCCATTTATCAGCCTGGGGGATACCAGCCTGCACCAATCGCAAACGAACATCAGCGTGATAGGCAACAGAGGCATCCTGCAAACGCATGAATGACAGGGACAAAAGCAAAGCAACACAGGAGCCTGCAATGAGTGAAGCGACGACACCCTGTTTGCGGTCGAACCGATCCCGGGTCACGATCATGGCAGGTGCAGCAGCCGCCAGTATCGCGAGCATTCCAAGGCTAGAGGCGCCCAAAAACCCGGCACCCTGGATGCTGATATCACTTGCCGCCCAAATATGTCCCGATAGCAGCCAGGGGAAACCTGTCAAAATGGTACCCCGTAGCCATTCGGTCAGCCCCCAAAACAATGTAAAGGTAAGTAAGCGGGTCAGGCCCGGTGTTGAAAATCGCAGGGTTAAGCCAGCGGCCAATGCCGGAAACAACCCCAAGCCTGCGGATAAAGCCAACAGTGCGAATGGCATCAGCCAGGCAAATCGATCCGCATCCACCATAAAGGCGTGGCCGACCCAATGCAGGCCCAGCAGGAAATAGCCAACACCAAAGGCCCAGCCATAGGCCAAAGCAGTGGGAATGGCCGTGGTGCGCTGCAACAGCCAGAACAAACCGCCATAGCCAACAATCATCAATGGCCAATTATATAATGGTGCCAGCGCCAGGGCAGCGCAGCCACCACACAGCAGAGCCCCCATCAGACGGACGAAAAAGGCCATTATAATCTACCCGGCATGTTTTCTGGCATGGGGGTTCGACGCCGTATCATCATCCGCTGGTCATTCGTTGGTCATCAGCCGGCGAACAAATCAGCCGTTCCCATCTGTCGAACCAGGAGGAGAGCCATCCCCATCTATTGCCTCACCACCAGCAATACCATCCGCTTCCTCTCGCAGGCGGATATGCAGGCGCTTTACCCGGCGCAGATCGGCATCGACGACTTCGAATTCCAAACCGCCTGAATGGTGGATTACTTCACCAATTTGCGGCACACGGCCTAACATTGCAAAGACAAGTCCGCCTAAGGTTTCGATATCTTCATCCATTTCATCGGGAGCCAGATCCAGGCCGAGGATCTTTTCCAGGTCTTCGATCTCCGCCCGGCCGTCCGCTTCAATGCTACCATCGGGCCGCTGTTGCAATAATGGTCCCTCATCAGTGTCGTGTTCATCTTCGATCTCGCCGACGATTTCCTCAACAATATCCTCAATCGTTACCAGGCCGTCCGTGCCGCCGTATTCATCAACCACGACAGCCATATGGATACGGGTCGCACGCATGCGCGCCAGCAGATCCAGAATTGGCATTGAGGGCGGGACCACCAGCAATTCACGCAGGATGCGTGCCAGGGACAAATCCTCATCCCGTCCCCAATGATCGACCACGTCCTTGATATGAACAAAACCCGCGATGTCGTCCAAGGTCTCCCGATAAACGGGCAGTCGGGAATGATGCGCCTGACGGAATGTACTGACCACATCGGCGGGTGATGCCCCTGCCTCTAATGCCACAATATCGGTTCGCGGCACCTTGACGTCATCAACCTCCAACTCGCCAAAACTGATGATATTCATCAGCATCTCGCGCTGTTCAGGGTTCAAGACCGTAGCCAGGGCCTCATGCTCGTCGATCACCTCTTCGATACTTTCCCGCAGATCAGCGTCGCCACCACCGCGCATCAAACGTCCCAACCAATTCAGGAAGCCGCCACTATTGCCGCCACTACCACCGGCACCCTCGGCGTCGGCTTTCGCACCGCCATTGCGCTGTTTGCCGGAGGGGTTTGACGTAGAGTTATCGCTCATTTCAGGTCCAATGTTAGGCTTTGATCCGAACCAGCTTGTGGGTCGGGAATTTGATACGGGTCCGCAATGTCCATGGTCGCAAGGATCGCCACTTCCCGCGCTTCCATCGCTGTCGCCTCCCCCTCGTCCACATGATCATGGCCCAGTAAATGCAGGGTACCATGAACCAGCAGATGGCAGTAATGATCATGCATGGATTTACCTTGCGCCTGCGCCTCTGCCGCAACGATGCCGTGGGCCATGACAATATCACCCAATAACAAAGGCGCAGAATGGCCGGTAAAATCTACAGGATCAAAATCTGTGTCACTGTCGCCGACAAATGATAAAACGTTCGTCGCCTTATCCTGTTGGCGGTAGTCTCGGTTAAGCTCCCGCACCGATTTATCGTCCGTCAAAGTGACCCCCACTTCGATGCTGGTACGGGTCAGGCCCGCACCGCCCAGAACCGTTCCAACAACCCTTTGCGTGGTGGCGACCGCCTCAGGCAGATCGGTCAGCCACGCCGGGCAAGGGGTGGACACTATGGTCTCTATTTGCATCGCCGTCTGCATTGTTGCCTGCATTATTGCTTGCGTCGCCTACGTTTCCTTCGGGGGGCGAACTTACGGGGTTCGCCATGGGTGGATAGTCAATTCGGTTGTGAAATACGCCTAACGTCAAGGTACGTGTAAAGGTCGCTTCGATGATATCGAGATCGCGCAGGGTCAGGTTGCAGTCATTCAACTCTCCCTCCGCGACCCGTGTTTCGATCACTTGGCGGACCCTCTCACCCACCGCGGCGGCGGAAGGATCTTTCAGGGCCCGTGTGGCAGCCTCTATCGAGTCCGCCAACAACAAAATGCCTGCTTCCCGTCGTTGCGGACGTGGACCGGGATAGCGATAGTCATCCTCCGGGCCGTTATAGCCCTGGGCCTTGGCCTTTTCATAGAACACACGCAGCAGGGCCGTACCCTGGTGTTGGGCGATACCTTCCAGGATCAAACGGCCCAATTTGGCTTTGCGCGCCATCACCAATCCGTCGAGTATGTGGTGAAAGATAATCCGGGCCGAGACATCAGGCGCCAGGCGGTCGTGGACATTCTCCGTGCCCCGTTGATTTTCCATGAAATAAGCCGGTCGCTGCAACTTCCCAATATCGTGATACAGCGCCATGACCCGGCACATCAAGCCATTGGCGCCAACCGCGTCCGCTCCCGCCTCAGCCAGATTGGCAACCATGGTGGAGTGGTAGTAGGTGCCCGGCGCCTTAAGAGCCAGATCCTTTAACAACGGATTATCAGCTGAGGCCAACTCCAACAATCGGGTATCCGTCGTCTCGTCGAAAAACAATTCCAACGCCGGCAGCAGGCCCAACGTGGCCACACCAACCAACAGGCCGGAAACAATCGCCCCCAACATCATGGGCAGGTGCTCAGCGCCCATGGCATGGCCCGCCAGGGTAACGGTTATCGGCACCATGGCCGCCTGGGCCAGGGCCACCATCAGACCTATCCGCAACAGATCTATCCGCCGTCGGCTACGCCGCGCTGCGATACCGGCGACCAGTACACCGACAATATAATTCGTCACCAACCACAAATCGCCATTAACCCGATAGGCCAGGAATAAAGTTAAAACCACGCCCACCAGCAACGACGTCCGGGCATCGACCAACAATGACACCAACACTGTTGCCAGAGCTAATGGCACGAAATAGGCAGCCGCATCTGGGTCAAAGCCCATGCCATCGGCAAATCCCAGACCGGCATAGAACATGGCCACACCAATTGCCGTGGTCGTTGCAACAATTGTCAAAGTCAGATAAGTGGATTTGCGTCCAAAACTAAGGGACACCCGGGCGCGGGAGAAAAAGATCGCGCCCAGTAAAAGAAAGCCGATTAACAAGCCGGCAATCGCCACCACTTCACGCCAGACCTGCCGCCCGACCGCATGTTCGTTCAAGATACCGATCCGACGCCAGGCTGTAGCTGTCACCCGGTCACCACGACGCACAATAACCTCACCTGCCTTGATCCGCAGAAAGACCGGCTCGACCGCTGCTGCAGCTTCCCCCCGACGTTTTTCCGCCGCGACTTGATTGGGCATAAGGTTCGGGCGGGCCAGTTCCTGTGCCGCCGCCAAAATCCAACTTCGTACGATGCGGGCTTCACCATAGGGCGCATCCCCGGCCCTGGCTGTCATCAGACGGCGCAATTGGCGCAAGTCGATGATGCCTGATGTGGTGTCCCTGTGGGCAAACTGTTTCAGGCCCAGATCCCAAATTTCCAACCCGGTATTGGCCGGCAACGACCCCCGATCGGCAACGATCAAACGGTCCAGCCCCATGTTGAGGAAAAAATTGATCGCCAGAGCAACATCCGTGGGATCAGATGTGCGCGCAAAACCTTCGATCAAGGCAAAGACGCCACTGTTGACCGGCACGCCAAGTTCTTTCTGGAACGCCGCCCGGCGCTCGGCCACGGAGGTCGCGCCATCATCGTGACGTGTCTTTAAACCCACCAGGGCCTGAAACACGCGGTCGCCCAAGCCGAAATAAAGGTCTGAATCATAGTCGAAATAAGCACCGACAGCCGCTAGCGCCTTATCCCGGCGGATCTGTGTGGCAGCCTGATCTTCGACCAATACATCCCGGCCGGCGCGTACGGTCGATTGGGCAACCGTATCAATGTCCGGCTGCGCCACGCGTCCCCCACCTGGCTGGATGAGCAATAATGTCATCAACGCGACAAAGCCGGCAACAGCGATCACGTCCAAAATTGGCCGCCAACGCTGCCAACGGTCATCCGCCAAAGCTGCCGTCGCCACTTTGCGCAGCGCTTCCCGTGTCTCAGCCAGACCACCCGGCCCTATAGGTGCGGATGCAGTTACAGAAGCGTGGCCCGAAGATTGCAAATTAGGGCTAGGTTTAGACCCTGTGCCGTCGTCCTGCATGACTATGCACCGCCACTCCGATTTCGCGGCGCGGTCTTTTTATCCTGGCTGTCATAAGCCCGCACGATGGTGGCTACCAAGGGATGGCGCACCACATCATCGGCATTGAACTTGATCATCTTAATGCTTTCGACGCCGCCCAGAATATCGATCGCATCCTGCAGGCCGGACGTCGTGCCCGCGGGCAGATCAACCTGGGTGGGATCGCCGGTCACCACCATGCGGCTGTTCTCTCCCAGCCGGGTCAAAAACATCTTCATTTGCATGGCCGTGGTATTCTGCGCCTCATCCAAAATCACGCAGGCATTGGACAGGGTGCGGCCGCGCATATAGGCCAGGGGTGCCACCTCTATTTCGCCGGCGTCCCGGCGGCGGACAACCCGATCACCGGGCATCATGTCGTACAAAGCGTCATACATGGGCCGCATGTAGGGATCGACCTTTTCCTCCAACGCGCCGGGCAGGAAACCAAGACGTTCGCCCGCCTCAACCGCCGGGCGGGTCAGGATAATTCGCTCCACCTTCTCTTCCAATAACATGGAAACGGCGATGGCGACCGCCAGATAAGTTTTACCCGTACCCGCCGGTCCCAAACCAAAGACCAGATCGTGATGGCGCATGGCGTTCACATAGGCCGCCTGGGTTGGGGATCGCGGGGTGATCAGCTTTTTCTGGGTGCGGATCAGCGTGTCTTCTGATCCGGTGGTCCGACGGGCGCTGGGTTCATCCCCACCACCACTACGACTGACCCTACGCTGCTGCCGATTTGATTTTCCCGTTTTTGAGGCCGCAACCGTATCGGGGCTGTCCTGAGCCGGATCGCCCTCCTCGTTGAGGGGTTGGGCCTCCGCCATACGGACAGCACCATCAACATCGGCGATGGTAACCTCCAACCCCTCTTGCAGGCGTTGATAGAGGTCCTCCAACGCAGCGCGGGCAATTTGTGCGGCACCGGCCTCGCCGACAATAGCGACCCGATTGCCACGTGGGACCAAGGACAGTCCCAGGCGTTGTTCAATGCGGGCTAAATGCTGATCATGGGCACCGAACAGCGGTGCCAAAAGCCGGGTGTCCTGAAAATCTATCACCAGGGCGGGTTCGCTACCATTCGTCACAACGCTCAAAGTCGCTGCTCCCTTTGTTCTAAAACCAAATCGGATGTCTCGTGTTGAACTTGATCCACCAAAACACCTGCCAAACTGTTGGCGTGGGCGGCGGTAATCTCCACCTCAACGATTTGTCCCAACATATGGTCCGGGCCGTCAAGATGCACGGCCTGCATATACGGACTACGCCCGACCAATTGACCTGGACGCCGTCCGCGCCGGTCCAATAACAAAGGTATCCGACGCCCAACCATTTGCTGGTTAAAGGCTTGTTGCTGGCTGTCCAAAAGGGCCTGCAATCGTTGCAACCGTTCGCTGCCGACCTCTGCCGGCACCTGATCTTCAATGGTTGCTGCAGGCGTACCCGGGCGGGGGCTGTATTTGAAGGAATAAGCCTGGGCATAATTAACCAGACGCACCAGTTCCAGCGTTGCCTCAAAATCCGCGTCGCTTTCGCCGGGGAAGCCAACGATGAAATCACCGGACAGCGCAATATCCGGGCAGACCTGACGCAATCGGGCGATGCTGTCCATATATTCCTGCGCCGTATAGCCCCGGTTCATGGCAGCCAGTATCCTGTCCGAACCTGATTGGGCGGGCAGATGCATGTAGGGCATCAACTTGTCGCAGCTGGCATGAGTGGCGTAAAGGCGGTCATTCATATCCCGTGGATGAGACGTTGTGTAGCGGATCCGAGCCAGGCCATCGATTTTTGCCAATTGCACGATCAGTTCCGCCAAATCCCAAATGGCTTCACTTCCCGAGGTATCTGACGCCCCAATATTTCCAATTTCTGGGGCTGCTACACCATGATAGGCATTGACGTTCTGGCCCAACAACGTGATTTCGCGCACGCCACCTGCAACCAAATCCATAGCCTCAGCCAAAATAGCCCCTCCAGGGCGGGAGAATTCCACCCCGCGGGTGTAGGGCACAACGCAAAATGTACAGAATTTGTCGCAGCCTTCCTGAATAGTCAAAAACGCCGAAAAACCCGCCGAATTGGACGCGGCTTTTGGCAAATGATCAAATTTTGCCGCTGTTGGAAATTCCGTATCCAAAACGCCCGCGCCCCGCCCGCTCCGGCCACGTTTTGTGGTGGCGCGTTCCGCCTTGGCAATCATTTCCGGCAGGCGGTGATAGGTTTGCGGCCCGAAAACAATATCCAGGAACGGTGCCCGGGCGATCATTTCCGCCCCCTCCGCCTGGGCCACGCAACCGGCAACAGCCAGAACAGGGCCTTTTCTGGTCGGATCATCCTTTGCCCGTTGCTCTTTTATCAGGCGCAAACGGCCCAGTTCGGAATAGACCTTTTCGGCAGCCTTTTCACGAATATGGCAGGTGTTGAGGATGATCATATCCGCATCATCGGGGCCGTCGACCTGGGCATAACCCAGGGGCGCGAGGACGTCCGCCATACGAGCAGAATCGTAGACGTTCATTTGGCACCCATAGGTGCGAATATAAAGCTTTTTACGCTGTTTTTCAGACACAGTTTTGGACAAGAATTTTTCGGGACAAGGGGGGCCATTTGCGTCGGCGATGAGGACCCCGATCATGACCCCAAACATGCTTGCAGGCATGACCGTGGACACGTTCGCGGTTATGTTGGCATCCATTGAACCGATGCCCGCTATTGCCGTCGCTCACGCGGGTTTGGAAAACGACCAAACGCTGGTGATACTGGTTCATTCCCTTGTCGCGCTCCACGCTATAGTTATGAGGGAAAACACTATCAATCAGGGGCAAATAGTCAAGAAGTCACGTCGCCGTCAACCGTAAGAAGAAAATTCGATTTTTGGCGGCAATCAACCGTCATTTTTTTTCGGGTCATTATCACCTGAATTGATAGGCTGAACGCCCGACACATCAGCGGACACATCAGCGGATTTATCGGCCGATTTATCGCCGGGCTCATCGCTGGATGCGCCATCAATTCCATCATCGAGGGGCACGCCGTATAATTCCATTCTATGGCCGATCAGGCGATAACCTAATTCTTCGGCGATCTTTACCTGCAGCGTCTCTAACTGCTCATTCTGGAATTCGATGACCCGGCCACTGGACGTATCGATCAGATGGTCGTGATGGTCCCGCTCCGCCTGCTCAAATCGTGCCCGCCCATCGCCAAATTCCAGACGTTGCAAAATGCCCGCGTCTTCCAGGATCCGCAAGGTACGGTAAACTGTCGCAATGGAAATTTTCGGATCCAGCGCACTGGCGCGACGATAGACGTCTTCCGCATCGGGGTGGTCATCCGCCTCCGACAACACCCGGGCGACCACGCGGCGCTGCCCAGTCATACGAAGGCCGCGCTCTATGCAAAGACGTTCGATGTCGCCAGACATGAGACTTTAGCTTCTCATCAGTTTCGCTGAATTGAATTGTGCCACATTACACTGCGCCGGACTATACCGCACTACGGCGGCTACGGGATGTACCCAGGCCGATCTTTTTCGCCAGATCCCGCCGTTGTTCAGCATAATTCGGCGCGACCATGGGATAATCAGACGCCAAACCCCAGCGATCACGATATTGATCCGGGGTCATGTCATAGGCCGTCTTCAAATGCCGTTTCAGCATTTTCAGCTTTTTGCCATCTTCAAGGCAGATAATGAAATCAGGTGTGATCGATTTACGAATAGGCACTGCTGGTTGCGGTTTTTCCGCCGCAGCTGGTGTTTCCTTGCCAAGTTCTGCCAATGTCGCATAAACCTGTTGAATCAATTGTGGCAATTCACTGACAGGAACACCATTATTTGAGACATGAGATGCAACAATATCTGCAGTTAAGGTCAATAACTCGCTAAGATCAACGCCCTGTTCCGACATGCAATTAGTTCCTTCGTAAATATCAAAACAATTTCAAATGCACAGGATTCATAATGTGAAAATTATCAAGGCATTATATTACAACTTTTCCGACAGAGCAACTGTACAGAAGCTTTAAATTTCCTAATATTTGGTAATACATAATGAACACCGAAATACTTGGTACGTTTTTAGACATAACACAGCAAATTTGTCCGATGACATTTGTTCGAACCAAACTATTGATTGAATCTATGGTAGTTGGTGAGACGGCAACTGTACGATTGCTTGGCGCGGAACCATTACTTAATGTTCCACGTTCGGTGCGCGAGCATGGGCACAAAATCATCTCGCTTGAACCTGAAACACCAAACGATTTGGATGGACCATATCTTCTGATAATCGAAAAGGCGTAATACTCTAATGGCTTTTGGAATAAGACCTGCATGCTTTGCAGGCGTTTGCTTCACAAATCGCGGCGCATAATGATCGCATCTATCATTGAAGTAACGTCGTCGCCTGCGTCACGCTTAGGTTGATAGTAATCTTTACGCCGCCCCACCGGCACAAACCCGGTTGATTTATAAAGGGCGATGGCCGCGCTGTTGTCTTCGGCGACTTCCAAAAACAAATGCGCCGCCGTCATTTCCCCCGCCTTTGCGGCGATGGCCCCCACCAGCGCGGCACCACCGCCCTTTTCCCGACGATCCGGCAGCACGCCCAGAGTGATTATTTCACCTTCGCCACCGATTGCCCGCACCAGGGCAAAACCTGTAGGTACGGCGACGACGCCGTCATCGCCCAACCCCAGGATTAAGGCAAAGGCACCAGGCATGGCCAGTAACCGGGCAAAGGCGTCCTGGTCCCAGCCGCCGTCCCCACCGCCGGCCTTGGCATCTGAAAAACATTGGCCATGTAAAGTCGCCAGCAGGGCCGCGCTGGCACCATCTGCGACAACAACTTCCAGTTTCATGAGGTCGCTGCGGGCACGGGCTGTGCTGGCGGCCCTTTTTGTCCCGGCAGGCGGGCATCAGGGGCGCGAAGATAGAGGGGTGACGGTGCCGTGGCGGAGACCCGCGCCCGCCAACCAGGCGCCGCCAGGGCAAGCACCGCAGCATCAGGGAATATGATTGAAGGTTCAACACGCCAGTCAGGCACTGCCGCCTGCAACAATTCGGCACCGGTACCAACAATGCAGCCCGGCGATATGTCTAAGGCAGTGATATCCAGCCTTAACTGTTCCATTGACCCTACCGTCGGTTGGGTGACAGCCGCACCGGCAAGATCAAAAACCTGGGCGTAAAGCTCCTCCCGCCGGGCATCAATTGCGGCAACTACGGCACTGCCCTGATCCATTTGTGCCCCTGATGGCACAGACGAAACTGCCGCCATCCTAAGCGCGCCTTGCGCCAGCAATTCCAAGGTCCCGATGCCAAGAAGGGGCGTGCCGTGAACCAAGGCCAGAGCACGGGCAGCCGCCAGACCAACACGAACCCCGGTGAACGTACCCGGCCCAATTGTCACCGCGATCAGGTCCAGGTCAGCGTAGTCAACCGCCGCCTGCAGCCGAACATTTTCGACCATGGGCAGCAATTTTTCCGCATGACCACGCTGCATCACTTCATGGCATTGCGCCAGCAACACGCCATCACGGGAAATCGCAGCAGAACAGGCTCCTTGGGCGGTATCGAATGCCAAAACCAGCATAGTGGGGCAACCTCCCTGCCCTGAATTCAAATTAGGTCCGAATAACCAATACGTAGGATGATCGCCCTATAGCACTTCGGCGGCATCGCTAAAGGCCAGGCGCGGTTTGCGCGGCGGTAGTGCCGCAGGATCGCCATGACCCAAGTTACACAGGAAATTTACGCGAATTGTGCTGTCTTCAAAAAATTCCTTGTTCACCCCGGCCATATCAAAACCGGACATTGGCCCGCAATCCAGGCCCAGGGAGCGTGCGGCAATGATCATATATGCGCCCTGAAGTGCACCATTGCGAAAGGCCGTCTCCTCCAATTTAGCGTCATTGCCTTCAAACCAATTGCGGGCTTCTTCGTTGCCCGGCCACAGGGTTTCGAATTTGTTGCAGAAGGCAAGGTCATGGCCGACGATGGCAACCACGGGCGCGGACATAGTCTGATCCACGTTGCCGGCACTCAGATAAGGGCGCAGACGCTCCTTTGCCTTGGCTGTACGCAGAAACAGGAACCGCCCCGGAGAACAATTTGCAGACGTGGGGCCAAGGCTTAACAGGTCGTACAACGCCTGTATGGTGATGTCAGAGACCGCCTTGTCCAACCATACCGAATGGCTGCGCGCCTCACGGAATATGATATCAAAACTTTTATCGTTTACAATTCCGCTCATCTTCGCTTCCTTAACATTTGGACAGCTAACCCGGATTATTCATGGCGGGCTCGAATTTGTTGGCGAACGTAGATTAACCTGTTG
>JAPKBD010000107.1 GCA_028824965.1 Alphaproteobacteria bacterium
CGGCTCTTTCGCATGCGGTCCATAATAACACCTCATCGGCGTTATCTGGGTCAGTCCCAAATTCTATTTCATGAACTGTCATCGTTACGCCGCGTCCCAGGCTCTACATAAACTGTTTGAATAGTTTAGACGCACTGCGTTGATGAGACGACGAAAATTTTTGTGCTAAGCCCTTGTGCCTGCGATAGGGACAGCCCATCTTCCTTTGCATGAACATGGACAAAATTCTCAGCCGTTTGCCGATCAAGGCGCTGCGTGATCGGGTGCCTCTGGTACCTGTTGTGCGGTTGGACGGCGTCATTGCAGCGCAAGGCTCGCCTTTGCGCTCCGCCCTTAATATCTCGTCGCTGGCTGGTCCGTTGGAACGCGCCTTTGCCATGAAGGGGGCGAAGGCCGTGGCCTTGGTGATCAACTCACCTGGTGGGTCGCCTGTGCAATCGGCCTTGGTACATGACCGCATCCGGCTGTTGGCGGATGAGGCGGAGCTGCCGGTCTATATTTTTTGCGAGGATGTGGCGGCATCGGGGGGCTATTGGATCGCCTGTGCGGGGGATGAAATCTATGCCTCTGAAACCTCTATCATCGGCTCCATCGGCGTGATCGCGGCGACCTTTGGTTTTGAGGGCGCGATGGAAAAACTGGGGGTGGAGCGACGCTTGTTTACGGCTGGTGGGAAGAAAAGCCTGCTGGACCCGTTCCTGCCGGTGGAGGAGGACGACCTGAAGCGGTTAACCGCGTTGCAAAAGGAAATCCATGGTGCCTTCAAGAACCACGTTCGGACCCGGCGCGAGGGGCGTTTGAAAGCGACCGAGAAGAAGCTGTTCTCTGGTGAGTTCTGGACCGGCGCTAAGGCGGTGGAGCTGGGGTTGACCGACGGCATTGGCGATTTGAAATCCGTGATGCGGCAGAAGTTCGGCAAGAAGGTCCGCCTGCCAGTTGTTGGTGCGGAAAAAAGCTGGTTGCAACGACGCTTTGGACTGGCCTCTCAGATCGGTGCCATAGACCTACCTGGTGACTTTCTGGCAGCAGCGGAAGTACGCGCCCATTGGGCCCGCTATGGTCTATAAGGGCGGTCTATAGGGGAATATAGTCACCAGCTGCG
This sequence comes from Alphaproteobacteria bacterium, assembly GCA_028824965.1. Lineage (GTDB taxonomy): Bacteria > Pseudomonadota > Alphaproteobacteria. The sequence goes on from JAPKBD010000107.1 coordinate 1,103, forward strand.
ACACCATCGCGCAGGGCGAATTTCTGAATTTTGCCCGATCCTGTTAAAGGAAACTCGGTGACGGAAAACCACACGGTCGGGGTTTTTTGCGCCGCCAAGTGTTCCCGGCAATAGGCGCGCAAGGCCACAGGGTCAACCGCTTGACCCGGCTCCGGTCGGGCGAAGCAGGCGACAATCTCGCCCCATTTATCATCAGGCAAACCAACCACGGCAATTTCCGCCACGGATCCATGTTCCAGCAACAGGTTCTCAATTTCAGCCGGGAACAGGTTCTCACCACCCCGGATAATCATTTCCTTAACCCGCCCCGTGATGCGCACATAGCCACGGGCATCCATAGCGCCAAGATCGCCGCTGTGCAGCCAGCCGTAGGTATCAACGGTTTCGGCATTTGCCTTCGGGTTATTGTTGTAGCCAATCATCTTCAGATAACCCCGGACACAAATTTCACCCACCGTATCGATGGGGACGACGGCGTTGTCGGCAATGTCCCGGATAGAGACTTCTGTTTGCGGCAAGGGTTGGCCGACGGTATTGCAGATGTCCTCAATGCTATCGTCAGTGTGATGCTGGGTGACGACGGGGGAGACTTCTGTTTGGCCATAGACGGTCACAAAATCGCAGCCAAAGGTTTCGCTGACCCGGCGGACCAATTCGGGCGCGACCATGGAACCACCAGAGATGGTAATTTTCACTGAGGATAGGTCGCGGGGTTCTTGTTCCAGAGACTCCAACATGGCGACCAGCATTGTCGGGACGCCGGTTACGTTGGCGACCTTTTCAGATTCAACGAGGCGCAGGACAACTGCCGGATCGAAAACTTTGAACATCAACATGCGTGAAGCGGTTTGCAGGCAGCCCAGTGCGGCGATGCCGCAGCCACTGGTATGAAACATGGGCAGCACGTTGGACCATGTGGAACCGGGTTCAATACGCGCCCGTTTGAATATCATGCGAGCATTGTTGGTCAGACCCCGATGATGCAGCACCGCCCCCTTGGGAAAACCCGTGGTGCCGGAGGTATATTGGATTTGCGCCGGGTCATCGGGCGTGACCGCCAGCAGACTGGCGGGTTTATCACCATGGGCAAACAGGGCGTCATGGCCGTCCAGATCAATAATTTCGCGGATTGCAGTCAAACCGTCACAGGCACCGGCGGCAATCTCCGCCATTGGATTGCCGCGATAACTTTCCACCAGAAACAGCGCGACGGAAGCTGATTGCTCCAAAACATATCGCAGCTCTCGCGTTTGGTAGCCTGGATTTGCGGTCACCAGGGTAAGGCCGGCTAGGGCGCAGGCATATTCCATCAACAGCCATTCCGGGATATTTGGGGCCCATACAGTAATACGTTCGCCAGGACCAAAGCGGGTGGAGAGCGCCAGGGCCAGTCGTTCGGCATCCACCAGCAGTTCGCCATAGGTCCAGGCCCGGCCGGTTTCGCCCGCCATATCCACTTCAAGCAGGGCAGGGGCGTCGGGCTCCCGCGCTGCGGTGTCTCGCAACAGGCTGCCAACAGTCGTTTCCTGGATGGTGTCGTCGTCTTGTGCGGGAACCAAGGATTCCGTTAGCTGCAACTTATACATAAATTCGGACCTTCATTAATTATCAACGGAAATGATAATTCGAAGGCGACCATTAGGCTAATCTTTTGGCCTGAATTTTATGAAGCCGGTTCGTTGATGCTTATCAAAGCCCAACTGTTCGTACATTTTATGCGCTGGTGCCAGGTCTCGCCCGGATAGCAACATGACTTCGGTGCAGTCTTTGTTCCAGGCATAGACCATGACGTACTCCATCAAAGCTTTGGCCAGGCCCCGACGACGGAATTCGTTGTGGGTTACAACATGTTCGATGACGCCGTAACCACTGCCGCCCCGAATAAAGGACGGCGTGATGGACAGGATGCAGGTGGCCGCGATCCGTCCCTCTAACTCCAGGGCGAAATATGCGACACCGGGGTTGCGCTCAACCTCCCGCCAGATCTCCGCCATCCGGTCTTCGGACAGGCCTGGGCGATTATGTTCAGCGGTGTAGTGGGCATACAGCGCAAACAGTTCATCCAGGTCTGTTTCCAGAATGGGCCGGATATGCATCGGGTAGGCTGCGTCGAATTTATGCGGCGGCGCGACGGTTGACCAGGTTTTCGAAATCTTCGATCAACTGCGCCGTAATCGCGCCGGGCTTAAAGCGGTAATCGTCAATTTCACCCACAGGCGTAACTTCGGCCGCGGTACCGGTCAGTAGGCATTCCGTGGCCTGGGCCATTTCATCCGGCATGATAACGCGTTCAATAACTTCATAGCCCCGCGCCTTGGCCAAGCCGATCACCGTGCGTCGGGTAATGCCGTCCAGGAAGCAATCCGGGGTGGGTGTATGCAGTTTGCCGTCCATGACGAAAAAAATGTTTGCGCCCGTGCTTTCGGCAATTTGGCCGCGCCAATCCAACATCAAGGCATCGTCATAGCCATCCGCCTCGGCGGCATGCTTGGATAGGGTGCAGATCATATACAGACCGGCTGCCTTTGAATGCACGGGTGCTGTTGCCGGGTCCGGGCGGCGCCATTTGGAGGTCTTCAATTTGATGCCGACGGTGCGCGCCTCCGGATCGAAATAAGACGGCCACTGCCAAACGGCAACGGCCAGATTGATCCGGTTGGCCTGGGCGGAGACGCCCATCATTTCAGATCCGCGCCAGGCAATGGGGCGAACATAGCCGTCAACGATGCCGTTTTTCAAGACCGTTTCACGGCAGGCTGCGTTGATCTGATCTGCGGTGTAAGGGATCTCAAAATCCAGCAAGGTGGCGGAGTTGATCAGACGGTCGGTATGTTCTTCCAACTTGAAAATTTCACCGCCATAGACGCGTTCCCCCTCAAACACAGACGAAGCATAGTGCAGACCATGGGTCAGAACATGGGCCTGGGCATTCTCCCACGGCATCATTTCACCGTTATACCAAATGCTGCCGTCCAATTTGTCGTAAGAGATTTCGGCCATAACTGACGCCTCCGCGTGGGATTTCGACTGAATGTTGCTTAATTGTTAGCGCAAACGTAACATCTGGGAAATATATGTCAATAGTGCTGACTAAAATAATGTCAGCATCATTGACGCTTCTCGTGTAGCATTGGGGCTATGTCCGAAATAGCAACGAACGCCTCGCACGAACCCTCTTATTTGAGTGACGATGAGTTGATCCGTGGGATTGAGATGCTGTTTTACGCCTATCGGGATTTCACTTCTGACCCGGACGAAATCCTGACCAGGTATGGCTTTGGCCGGGCCCATCACCGGGTTGTGCATTTTGTAGGCCGAAACCCTGGCATGACCGTCGCGGAATTGCTGGCGATCCTGAAAGTAACCAAACAAAGCCTAAGTCGGGTTTTAAGCCAGTTGGTGTCGGAAGCGTTTATCATCCAGGAAAAGGGTGTCCGTGATCGCCGCCAACGCCTGCTGTATTTAAGCCCCAAGGGTGAAACCTTGTTTGAAGAACTCTCCCGCCCGCAAAAAGATCGTGTCGCGAAGGCCTATAGGGCGGCCGGTGCGGATGCTGTTGCGGGCTATCGCAAAGTGCTGGAAGATCTTTTGAACGCCGAAGAACGCGCCACAGTATTGCAAGCGGTGGACCGATCTTGACAGTGGCCCCATGAGACATCTGGCATGAGCGATGAAGCCGCCCACATCCTGGTTATTGATGATGATGATCGCCTGCGGGATCTGCTGCAACGTTATCTGGGCGAATATGGCTTTCGCGTTTCTACAGCCTCCTCTGCCGCTGAGGCGCGGATCGCGCTATCGGGTTTAAGTTTTGATCTACTGGTGCTGGATCTGATGATGCCGGGGGAAAGTGGGCTGGCTCTGACCAAGGATATTCGCCGCACAGACAATCTGCCGATCCTGCTGCTGACGGCCATGGGGGAGGCGGAGGATCGCATCAGCGGCCTGGAAGTTGGTGCCGATGATTATCTCGCAAAGCCGTTTGAGCCCCGCGAATTGGTCCTGCGGATAGAGGCTATTCTGCGTCGTGGTGGCCCGAAGGCCGAAGACCTTTCCGAAATTTCATTTGGGGCCTGCAAATTCGATATAGAGCGGGGCGAATTACTGCGTGACGGCGGCGTGGTGCGCCTGACGTCCGGCGAGATGGAGATGTTGCGTTTGTTCGCCCGCCGACCCGGTGTGACCGTGGGCCGGGCGGAGCTGTTGACCCAATCTGACGCAGGGAACGTGCGCGCGGTTGATGTGCAAATCACCCGACTGCGCCGCAAAATCGAAGACGATCCGAAGGAGCCGCGCCATCTATGTACGGTATGGGGCCAAGGCTATGTGTTTTGGGTGGACTGACAATAGAAGTACAACGACAGAAATGCTGAGATGATAAAGCGGTTTTTGCCAACTAGCCTGTTTGGACGCGCCATTATAATTGTGGTGACGCCCGTAGTGTTGTTGCAGGTCGTCGCGGCAATTGTTTTCTATGACCGCCATCTCGATACAGTGACCCGGCGACTGGCCCGTAGTGTGGCCGGTGATATCGGTTTTGTTGCCGCCGCACTGACGCGCAGCAAAGATAACATCGCACGTTTCCATATCCTGCAATCGGCCAACCAGCGCCTCAACCTCAGCTTTACCTTGCTGCCGAAACAGGCGGCGAAAGTCGGGCCGTTGCCCATACCGAATTCACCGCTGGAGCGGTTGTTGATCCGGACCATCGATGATGGTTTGGAGCTGGCCTTTAATATTGAGAACCGGCGGGCGATGAAGAACTATTTGATCGATGTGGCGTTTGAGGGTGGCGTGCTGCAGGTCGTCGTGCCGCACAACCGCATTACCTCCAAAACCCTGGATGTGCTTATCCTGTGGATTGTCGGCTCGTCCCTGTTGCTGTTGGCCATCGCCATTGTTTTCCTGCGCAATCAAGTAAGACCGATTTTACGACTGGCGGATGCTGCCGACCGGTTCGGGCGGGGCCAGGATGTGGAGGATTTTAAACCCTCCGGTGCCGTAGAGGTCCGCCGCGCTGGCGATGCCTTCCTCCGAATGCGGGAGCGGATAGAGCGCCATCTGCGCCAACGGACCGAAATGCTGGCCGGTGTCAGCCATGATTTGCGCACACCTTTGACGCGGTTGAAGCTGGAGCTGGCCATGCTCCACGATGTGCCTGCTGCTGAGGCCATGAAGTCGGATGTGGATGAAATGGATGGCATGATAGATGGCTATCTGGCTTTTGCCCGCGGTGCGGCGGGGGAGCAGGCCGTGGATACGGACGTGAATGCGCTGTTGGCGGAGGCTGTGAGCGATGCCCTGCGCCTGGGCGGTGTCGTGGCGTTTACCGCGCACGGTGATCTTCATGGACGTCTGCGACCGTTGAGCCTGAAACGTTGTCTCGGCAATCTGTTGGGTAATTCCCAACGTTATGCCGAAAGCAGTTCCGTCATTGCAAAGCGCACGGGCGATGTGATCGAAATTATCGTAGACGACGATGGGCCCGGCATTCCGGAGGACGAACGTGAAGCCGCCTTCCGCCCCTTTTACCGCCTGGAAAATTCCCGTAACCAGGGCACCGGCGGCGTCGGCCTCGGCCTCGCCATCACCCGCGATACCCTGCGCAACCAGGGTGGCGACGTAATCCTGGACACCGCCCCACAAGGCGGCCTGCGCGCGATCATCCACCTGCCGGCGTAACTGCTTAAACCTCAGTTCCTAAACCTCCAACGCCATGCCGTCGCGGCCAGGGTCGGCACCGCCGTCCCATTTGTGGTTACCACCCGGTAGACGGATGCCGTGGACACCTGCAAAGACGTAACCGAAGGGATTGCGCTCAATCGGATAGCCTCTGCTGGCCAGTTCGTTCGTCACGAAGTGCGGGATACGGTTGGAGAAATCTATGGTGTTGGAATTCGCCGTGATGCGCGGTGCAGCCACTGCTTCCAGCATGGTCATATCGAAATCCATGACGTTCAGGATGGCCTGCAAGACACCCATGGTGATGAAGGTGCCGCCCGGTGCACCAACCACCACATACGGATCATCGCCTTTGAAGACGATGGTCGGGCACATGGCGGTGAAGCGTCGTTTGCCGGGCCCGATGGAATGGGGCGTGCCGGGGCGGGGATCAAATGCTCCCATACAGCCGTTATACATGAAACCCATACCGTCTGTGACGACGCCTGACGGCATGCCCAATGAATGGGTCATGGAGACGGCATTGCCGTATTGATCGACCACGGTGACGTGGGTGGTGTCTTTGGATTCTTCCGGGCCGTCCAGGCGGATGACGTTGGCCTTTTCGCCTGCTTTTATGCGGGCTGCAATCTGGGCTGCGTAATCGCGATCCAGGAATTCGTGAATGGGGACATCGTCAAAAGATGGATCGCCCATCTTGTTGTCTTTATCGATGGTGGCGAACTTCATAGCCTCGGCGACAGTGGCGATATAGTCGGGGCTGTTATGGCCCATATTGCCAAGGTCGAAATTCTCCAGAATATTCAACATCTCGATGATCATCCCGCCGCCCGCAGGTGGCTGGGCGGAGGCGACCTTGTGCCCCCGATAATTGCCCCACAGGGGTTCGGAGCGGATGGTTTTGTAGTTTCGCAGATCATCAAGATTTAGCAGACCACCATTGGCGGCCATATCGGCGGCAATTTCCTCACCCAGTTCACCACCGTAAAAAGTCTCCGCCCCGCCGTCACGGATGCGTTCGAGGGTACGTTTCATGCCGGGGTTCTTAACCCGCGTGCCGACCGGATAGGTCTGGCCGTTGTCGTCGCAATAGATCTCCCGCGTTGGTTTGGTGTAGCGCATTTTATCGAGCATGGACATCCGGCCCATGACGTTGGACGCGCTCCAAAACTCATCAACATGGGGACGGATGACGAAACCGTCTTCCGCATGTTCGATGGCCGGTTGGATGATGTCTTTCCAATCGAACGTGCCGTATTCGGATACCGCCTCGTAATAAGCCTTCAAGCTGCCCGGCGTCATGATGGCTTCATAGCCGCATTCGTTGGCCCGGTTGTGCAGAATAAAGCCGAAGCCGTCCCGAGCCTGGGATTTTATCTGATCGGCCCACATGGTTTCGGTCGCCGCACCGGGTGCTGTTGTGTGGAAATCGATATAGCCGTGGTGATTTTTTTCGGGCAGATACAGCTGCATGGTACCAAAACCCGCAATACCGCACATCATGGGATCGACAACAGTTTGCACCAGGGCGCAGGTCATGGCGGCATCGACCGCGTTGCCGCCCCGCTTGAGGGCCAGGGCACCGGCTTCGACGGCTTCTGGTTGGGGGGCGCAAACCATGCCTTTGGTCATTACAGACTCCAATCTCGAAAGGTTATTTTTTGGGTAACTATTTCTCTGGCCGATATTTTTTAGGTCATCATTTTTCTGGCCATTATTTTTCTGGCCATTATTTTTCAGGTATCAGGCCGCGAGGACTGAACCGCAGGACCAAAAGTAAGATAAAGCCCATGGTCATCAGACGCATATGGGCCGCGCTGTTGAGCAGATGTTTGCGCAGGCCATTGCCCTCATCCATGCCGGAGGTTAACACATCCATCAACCACAAACCGACAGGTTCGGCCTCAATCCAGCAGAACCAGATAACGAACCCACCCAAGACAGCGCCCCAGTTGTTGCCGGATCCACCGACAATGACCATGACCCAGATGATGAAGGTAAAACGAAGCGGCTGATAGGATGCAGGGGTGAACTGGCCATCCAGCGTGGTCAACATGGCACCGGCAATGCCAACCACGGCAGAGCCGAGAATGAAGACCTGCAAATGACGTCCGGTGATATTCTTGCCCATGGCGGAGGCGGCAACCTCGTTATCACGAATGGCCCGCATCATCCGTCCCCACGGCGAATTCAGGGACCTCTGCGACAGCCACAATACGATCAGCAGGACAATCGTGAACAAGCCCGCATAACACAGCTTCACATAGATGGAGGAGAATTCCACCACCCCGACGCCCAAGGTTTCGGCCCAGTCCTGGAACCAGATAGATTGCTGTAGATTAACCTCGTACGGGACGGGACGGGGCAGGCCGGAGACATTCTTGACGCCCCGGGTCAACCAATCCTCGTTCTTCAACATGGCAACGATAATCTCGGATATGCCCAAAGTCGCGATGGCCAGATAATCGGAACGCAGACCCAGGGCTATTTTGCCGATAATCCAGGCGACACCTGCGGCAAGGATACCGCCAACCACCCAACTGAGGACGATCGGCAGGCCCAGTCCGCCCAGGTAGCCGGTCTTTGCAGGCTCCACCGCCTCGATCAATTCCACCGCCGGGTCGAAAAACGCCCGGATCAGAAAAATTCCCGCAACGATTATTGCGGCCAGGACCAGGCGGCGGGTGTTGCCAGGCGGCACATGCCGGGCCGCCAGGATGACCACGATAATTGTGCCGATTGCCAGCATGAGGGAGACGCCGATGCCGCTACCACCGGCCTGCCAGGCTTCTGTGACAGGCGGCACCGATACCAAAACGCCGGCCACACCGCCCAGGGCGGCAAAGCCCATGACACCCACATTGAACAACCCCGCATAGCCCCACTGAATATTCACGCCCAATGACATGATGGCGGAGATCAGGCACAAATTGACGATGGCCAGGGCCAGGGGCCAGCTTTGCGCAAAACCGACCGTGGCTAATGCGGCAAACATCGCGGCAAATAACAGGACGGCGCGGGTGTCAAAATTTTTGATCATGTGGCCTTGCCCTTGAAAATACCGGTGGGTCTTATCAACAGAACCAGCACCAGGATGACGAAGGACACGGCGAATTTATAATCGGTTGAGAGCAACTGCATCAGGCTTTCCGGCGCCCAATCAGGGGGTAAGTTATAGGCCAGGAATTTCTTGTAGGCGTAAGTCACCGTCACCTCGGAAAAGGCGATAATGAAACCACCCGCGATGGCACCAAGAGGATTGCCTAAACCCCCGACGATGGCGGAGGCGAAAATGGGCAGCAGCAGTTGGAAGTAAGTGAAGGGCTTGAAACTTTTATCCAGGCCATAAAGCGTTCCGGCGATTGTTGCCAGGGCGGCCGCCAAGATCCAAGTGATCATGACGACACGTTCGGGATTAATACCCGACAACAGGGCCAGATCTTCGTTATCGGAATAGGCGCGCATGGATTTACCCGCGCGGGTCCGGTTGAGGAACCAGAACAAGGCGGCGACCACAATGACCGCCGTCAGGATCGTCAACCCCTGGGAGGTTTTGAAGGTGACGCCTTCGCTCATGCCTGTCAGGCGTTTGAATTCCCGCGCCTTGATGATGAACCGCTCACCATCGGCGAAACGTTGATCGTTCGGACCAATGATAAAACGCACCAGACCATTCATGACAAACATCACGCCGACGGATGCGATCAGGAAGACAACGGGTGCGGCTTTCTCCCGCCGAAAAAATCGATAGACCCATCTGTCCGTCAGCAACAACAAAGCAATGGTGGCAATGATGCCAAATGGAAGCGCCAGTAATGCCGTGGGCAGGGGCGAGATAGATACCCCCCAGGACTGCAACAGCCAGGTTACCAGAATGACTGCCATGGTGCCGAACGCCATGGTGTCCCCATGGGCGAAGTTGGAAAAGCGCAGGATGCCGTAAACTAACGTGACGCCCAAGGCGCCAATGGCCAATTGGCTGCCATAGGCCATGCCGGGCACCAGCACAAAGTTGGACAACAGCAGGAATGAATTTAAGGGGCCATCCATGCCCCTAGCCCCCCAAGAACGCTTTGCGGACTTCCGGGTTGTCCAACAAGGCGGCACCGGTGTCCGTGTAACGGTTGCGCCCCTGTACCAGGACATATCCTTTGTCTGCGATGTTCAGGGCCTGGCGGGCGTTTTGTTCCACCATCAGAATGGCAATGCCGCTGCGGGCCACCTCAATTATACGGTCGAACAGTTCATCCATCACAATTGGCGAGACGCCGGCGGTGGGTTCATCCAGCATCAGGACTTTCGGCTGGGTCATCAGGGCCCGGCCCACAGCGACTTGCTGGCGCTGCCCGCCAGATAGCTCACCGGCGGGCTGGCGGCGTTTTTCTTTTAGAATGGGGAACAGATCAAAGACCTGGTTCATGGTGTCGGAAATATCATCCCGGCGAATGAAGGCCCCCATTTCCAGGTTTTCCTCCACCGTCATGGAGGTAAATACATTCTGGCTTTGCGGCACGAACCCCATGCCCCTGGCAACGCGGTCCTGGGGGTTTAACCTGGTGATATCCTCGCCATCCAGCTGGACTGTTCCTTGGTGGATGCTCAACATCCCGAACACCGCCTTCATGGCGGTGGATTTGCCGGCACCATTGGGCCCGACGATGACCGCGATTTCGCCCTGTTCCACCCCGATGGTGCAATCATGCAGAATATCAGCCCCGCCGTATCCGCCCGTCATGCTCTCTCCGCTCAGGAAACTCAACTGACCGCCCCCCGCTTATTCTTTAGACCAGTACCCAAATAAGCCTCGATCACCTGTTCGTTGGCTTTGACCTCTTCAATGGAGCCTTGGGTCAGGACCGCGCCCTCCGCCATGACGATCACCGGATCACACAGGCGGGAGATGAAGTCCATGTCATGTTCGATCATGCAAAAGGTATAGCCGCGTTCTTTTTGCAGACGCAGAATGGCATCGCCCAAGGTATTAAGTAGGGTGCGGTTCACGCCCGCGCCGACCTCATCCAGGAAAACGATTTTGGCATCCACCATCATGGTGCGGCCCAACTCCAACAGTTTCTTTTGGCCACCGGATAGATTGCCTGCCAGCTCATCCGCCACCTGGGTGATTTCCAGAAATTCGATGACCTCATCCGCCTTGGCACGAACCTGTTCTTCTTCCCTACGGACTTGTGCGGGGCGGATCCAGGTGTCCAACAGGCGTTCGCCGGATTGGTTCGGGGGTACCATCATCAGGTTTTCCCGCACTGTCAGGGTGGAGAATTCCTGGGCAATTTGAAATGTGCGCAACATCCCCTTGGCGAATAACTCGTGCGGTTTCAGGCCGGTAATATCGGCCCCGTCCAAATAGACCTTGCCGGAGGTTGGTTTATGCAGCCCGGCAATAACATTGAACAACGTTGTCTTGCCCGCACCATTGGGTCCGATCAGACCGGTTATACGGCCGCCCTCAAATGACAGGGAAACCCCGTCGACGGCATGAATACCGCCAAAATGCATATGCAGGTCTTTAACTTCGATCATGAAATTTATTAATGTATTTCTAAAAAAGAAATTCTCAAAAAAGCCGTTCTAAAAAAGCCGTTCTAAAAAAGCAAGGGGCGGCCCAGACACATGGTCCGGAACGCCCCCTACAATTCAGGTCATATTGAACCCAATCAGCCTACGATTAGGCTTAGCGGAACTTCGCAGTAGTGTTCTTGCCACCGGATACGAGGATCTCGCGATAGTTGCCGGCACTCTCACCTGGACCAATCAGCTCAACACCTGAGGCACCCACGTAATCGATTTCACCG
>JAPKBD010000441.1 GCA_028824965.1 Alphaproteobacteria bacterium
CGGATTGGGAACCTTTTCCAGCACCGCTTCTTCGGGGCTGTTGGGGGCTTCAACCGCGCGTCCCAATTGACTTAGTTCGTTGATTTCCATTGCGTATATGTCTCGCGTTTGCCTATGGCCTGTTCATATATAGGTGGCATCGTGCGCTGAACAATTGCAAGCGCTATTGATCTTGCCGTCGTAATGTAATCAGGGTTATTTCGGCTGGGCAATTATAGCGCACGGGAATTGTCGTAACGCCCGCGCCATTGGTGGTGTACCCGATCATTTGCCCGTGTTGCCATTGACCGTGACCATAGTCACGACAACGGCATAGATTGTTAAGTGGCGGCGGGCCCCAGGGCAGGCGGATCTGGCCACCGTGGGTGTGGCCGCAAAGATAAAGGTCGATGCCGGCAGCCGCTGCCAGGTCCGCGATCTCGGCCGAATGAACGGCGGCAATGCGGCAACCTTCAATATCTTTCTCAAGCGCCCCTCGTGCCTGCTCCGAATAAAAATAGTGCACATCATCCAGGCCGGTCAGATGCAATACCGCATCACCCCAGTTTAACGTGATGGTTTGATTTATCAGAACCTTCAGGCCCATGGCTTCCAGTATGGGCACACCGTCGGCGGGATCATGATTGCCCATTATGGCGTAGTGGCCATCGGGGGCTTCAATCGCTGCCAGAATAGGCTCCAACAATGCCAATCCAGGTTCGGGCGGGGTGTCGTGACGGTCGCGGTAGTCCCCGGTCAACAGCAGCAGATCAGCCTCGACCCCCTGCACCAGGGTGGCGATCCGTCCGGCCAGTTCGGGTAACAGATCCAGGTGCGGATCGCTGATCTGCAAGATGCGATAGCCATCAAAGGCTTGCGGCAATTTTGCCAGCTTTATCGTCAGATGCTTTACCCTAACGTCCATGGCGTTGGACAGACCGCGACCGTAAAGCCCGGTGAGGCGCAGCAACAGCGAAAACAGGTGAAGTGCCGGTGACATATGACCCAGCCTAGGATGGCGCACCAGGCCATCGGGCGTGGAAAAATGATAACCCTGTTCCAACTTGCGCCGTTGGCGGTACCAGAGCTGGCGGGCATCATCTTGCGTCACGGGAATCCTCTCCTCATTTCGCCGTTATACTGACCGTACAGGCATTAAGGGGAAAGGTAATTAGTTGGGTAATTTCGCTTCGGTAATGATGGCGCCTTGCAGGCGGGCACCATCGATGGCGGAGCCGGACAGATCCGCACCACGCAAATTGGCACCGTTGAAATTACTGCCCGACAAATTGGCACCGCACAGCAAGGTAGAGGCCAGATTACAGCGGCTAAGATTGGCGTCCGTCAGGTTGGCGGGCCAGGAACGCCCGGTGGATTTACCGTCCCGCCCTTTGATGTCCGCAGCTGAGATATCAGCCTCTGCCAGGCTCGCCTCCGTCAGGTCGGCACCGGTTAGATTGACGCCGTTCATCTCGGCCCGGTCCAACTTGCCTTTGTAGATATTTGCCCCCGACAGATCAGCCATATTGAGGGCGGAGCCGATAAATCGCGCCCCGGTCAATGTCGCCCCAATCATGGAGGCGCCGGATAGGTTGATGCCGGAGAAATCTACGTTGTCCAGCTCCGCCCCATCGAGAATCGCGCGCTTGCCATCGGCACCAAAACTGGCCATCCATTTTTCGTGATTGCGAATGGTATCGCGCAAATCATCGGGCAGGCTATCGACGGAAATGACGATCTCGGCGCCCGTCAGATCAGCGCCCGATAGGTCGACGCCTTCCATGGACATATTGCTAATCTTAACACCGCGCATATTGGTGTTTTTAACTTTGACCCCGGTCAATTTGGCGGACCCCAGATTTGCCCCCTCAAGATTGGCGCCACTCAAGTCCGCGCCGGTTAAATCAGCGCCATCCAGCATGGAGCCGCTTAGATCCGCATCCGTGAGGACGGCGTTGGTCAGAATGGCACCGGATAGATCGGTTTGGGTCAGAACAGAGTTTGACAGTCGTGCACCGGACAGATTTGCGCCTTTTAAGGAACCTCGTTCCAACTCTAACGCGCTCATATCCGCATTAACGACCCTGGTGCCGCCTTCTTCTGCCGCTGTCATTAATGTGCCGTCGCGCAGGTCCGCGCCGAACAGATTGACGTCCGTTAGGTCCGCGCCGCGTAACTGTGCGCCGCGCAGGTCAGAATTGGATAGATCCGCACCACGCAAACCCGTGTTGCGTAAATCAGCGGCAAACAAATCGGCTTTATGAAAATTGACGCCGCACAGCATAGCCTCTGCCAGTTTAGCGCCGGTTAATTTGGCTTCCAAAAGATTGGCGTTACCAAAATCAATGCGTTCCAATTCCTGCAGAGAAAAATTCGCCCGTGAGCCGCCTGGATGACCGTTCAACCAACGTTTATGTCGCGCTAAAGTGAGCTGAATTTCCTGGGTTATCATTATTATTTTGATCCAACTGGCCCGGCCATAATTGGCGTCCGAAAATCATGCGCCGATGAGGTAAATATTCG
>JAPKBD010000442.1 GCA_028824965.1 Alphaproteobacteria bacterium
TCGATGCGCCCTTTCCTGACGCCAATCGACAGGCAGCCCCCATGGCCCGCCTGGCAGCAACGGCGCACACAATTTTGGGCTTCGACAGCGTTATGCCCGTCTTCTCCATCATTCAGGAATCTTCCGCCCTGGGCTGTAAAATGCAGTGGGAAGGCAAGGATAACTGGCCGACCGTGCGGATGAGTGAGCCGATCTGGGACAGCGCCGATGATATCTATATTCCCAACGATCTGACGTCACACCCGGATACCCAATGCGTTCTGGATGCCATTCCGCTGTTGCGCGAAGAGCTTGGCCCTGACGTCGCCATTATTGGTAAAACCATGGGCCCGTGGTCCCTGGCCTATCATTGTTTCGGGGTGGAGAAATTCCTCCTCCTCTCCCTCGATGATCCTGCGGCCACGAAAGAGATCCTGGAAAAGCTGAAAAAGGTCACGATAGATTTCGGCAATGCCCAAATCGAAGCCGGTGTCGATGCCCTGACGTTGCCGGATCATGCAACAGGCGATCTGGTCAGCGGGGAATATTATCAACGCTATCTGCGTGATCTGCATATTGAATTTGCCGAGCGTATTCCCTGTCCGCTGATCCTGCATATTTGCGGTCGGACGGTGGATCGAATGGGCTTTATCTCTGAAACAGGCATGGCGGCCTTCCATTACGATTCCAAAAACAAGCCGGGCGAGTCTATGGAGATGGTTGAAGGCCGTATTGCCCTGGTGGGCAACATTAATAATCCGGAGACGTTATTTTCGAAAGGTCCCGAAGATGTAAAGGCAGAGGTTTTCGCCAATCTGGACGCAGGCGTTCAGATGATCGGGCCCGAATGCGCCGTGCCCTTGCAAACTTCCATTGCCAACCTTCGCGCCATACCAGAGGCGGTACGCGAATGGCATGCAACACACTAGAGACGCGGCTAACACCCTCATTTTATTCATAGATCGGTATTTGACGCCATGGCGGAATTGAGTGACATCCAGAACCAGACCATCCGGGATGAGATTGAGGAATATCTGGAGCGTCCGGACGAGAACGAACGCTTTACCAATCTTTTTGCCGGGATCAGACCGTCTATGCAGGATATTGCCGCCGCCATCATCGAGGGTGATGACGATGGGGTGGACGAGCTGACCGCCAAAGCCCTTGAAGACGGCGTGGAGGCGATCGAGATTATGGATGACGGACTGATCGCCGGCATGGGCATTGTGGGCATCAAATTTCGCGAGAATTTCGTCTTTGTGCCTGAAGTGTTGAGCTGTGCCCGGGCCATGCGGGCGGGCATGGCGCATATCGAGCCGATCTTGTCCGCCTCCGGTATCAAGAGCCGGGGCACGGTGATCATGGGCACGGTCAAGGGCGACCTGCACGATATCGGTAAGAACCTGTGCATCATGATGCTGCGGGGTTCAGGCTTTGAGGTCATTGATCTAGGCGTTGATGTAGCCGAAGACACCTTCATTGATGCGGTGGAGGAAAGCGGCGCCAAGGTTTTGGGCATGTCCGCGTTGTTGACCACCACTATGCCTAATATGGGCCGAACCATCGAGGCGTTTATCGATGCAGACGTGCGCGACGACGTCCTGATCATGGTGGGCGGTGCCCCCGTGACCCAGGAGTTCTCCGACGATATGGGTGCGGACGGCTATGGCGCAGATGCGCTTAGTTGCGTGGCCATGGCCAAGGAATTGATGACGCAATCCGCATAACCTTCTGTTCTGAAATAGGATTTTCCAATTGTGAGCGGTCCCGACAAGAAAGATTATCAGCGAAGTTTGGACCGGATGACGGATATCTTTACTGATATTCTGACCGACGCCCAAGGAAAGGTGCAGGACCAGGGCCGCTGTCCCTATCGCAGCGCCAAGGACATCTGCACGGCCAAATTCGGCTGCGCCAATCGGGCCCATCCAGGCGCTACGGAAGCTGAGCCTATCTGCGCCCATGACGGCACTATGGATTTCCGTGGTGCCTGGGAAAGCAAACCCGAAAGCTATCAAAAAACCAAAGAAAAGATCCAAAAAGTGCGCCAGTCGGCCACCGAAAGACGCGCAGCCCAATCTGTCCAGCGGCCAGATCGCGGTCAAGACCGGCGCGCCGGGATGGAAAGCAGCGTGGCTGAGGCCAGAACCCTGTTTGATTTGGCGGATGAGCGTGGGATGCGACTTGCCAGCTCCTGTGGACGCTATGGCGATTGCCACGAATGCATCGTGATGGTTGACGACACAAATGACTCCATGTCTGCCCTGAACCCACGTACGGAGTTTGAGGCATTTTTGGCTGACAACTACCGTCTGGCCTGCCAGGCGGAGATTATTGATGAAGCGGCAGACATATCATTTGAGCCCTTGATCCGCGCCCCACGAATTCTGGAAACGCCCTTGGAAAAGGCCGTTATCCTGGCACCTTCCATTACCAGGGTCGAAAATGATGTCCTCCTCGATGGCGTCATTATCGATAAATACCGAGGCCATATCTATGGCCTGGCCATCGATTTGGG
>JAPKBD010000108.1 GCA_028824965.1 Alphaproteobacteria bacterium
GGGAGCGGGCCGGCTCCGGAACCGCCAAAAGCGCTTTAATCGCCTCGCAACCAGGCCGCTGCCAGTTGATGGGCGATGGCCAGGGGTGCGGGCATGCGTAGTTTTTGTTGATCCTGCCAGCTGTCGACCATGTCGCGGACCTGATCTTTGGTGAACCAGCGGGCTTCCTCCAGCTCGTTGGTATCCACATTAATCTCCGTCGTTTCCGCCGTCGCAAAACAACCCATCATCAGGGATGAGGGGAAGGGCCAGGGTTGCGAGAAGATGTAACGCACATCGCCGACCTTAATGCCGGCCTCCTCAAACACCTCACGGCGTGCGGTTTCTTCGATGGTTTCGCCCGGCTCCATAAAACCCGCCAGGGCGGAATAGCTATTGGGCGCGAATATTTTCTGCCGACCCAACAGGCAATTGTCGCCATCCAGAACCAACATGATGGTCACCGGGTCCGTTCGCGGAAAATGCATCGCGCCGCAATCTTCGTCGTTACATTTACGGGAATAACCGGCCTCTCCCATAGATGACGGCTTTCCGCAGACGGAGCAAAATCCGTGGCGGGCATGCCAATCCAGCATGGAACGGGACTGCGCCAATATGGCTGCATCATTGCCGCTGCAGGATGCGGCTGCACTGCGCACGTCGATCCATTTGCCGTAATCTTGCAAGGGCGCATCGGCCTTTCGTGGACCGGCGGCGGAGACATCAACGGCGAAATGGTTGCGGCCATTAATCTGTCCCAGCAACAGCGTGGTAGCACCTTGATTGATGAAGGGCTGGACATCCTGGCGCTGACACCAGCCAATGCGCAATTCCTCCCCCGGCATCATAAGGGCCCGCAAATTCCACAAAGGTAGAAAGCAGCTATCCGGATCATCCATCTGCTGTTTCAGCCAGTCATTGTTACGCCGTTCATTGCCCATTCTGTTCATGGGGCTGCCGGCGAAGGTGTTGATGAACTCCATTTATCCGTCCGCTTTTTTTGAAATTTTCAATTTGCTTGCGGCGGAGGGTGCCACATGCGGGCCAGTTGGGCAAATCAACCCAAGATACAGAAATGGCCAAGGGAATTTTTCGTTCAAGTTACGGCCACAAGTCCGCGCAACGTTTTCGTGTTATTAAGATGCGTTATGCCAAACTGCTACTTTATGCCACAACGATGGGGCGATATGTTGATGCTTACTCCTTGATTTTGGAACTATGAGTATGGACAGGCAAGACGAAGTGGAGTTGGCTAAGCTGCGTCAGCTTAATCGCGTGTAGCAGCTTGTTAACACGGTCGCGACGGCTGCCAATGGGGCCGCGTCTGAGGACGAGGCGCTGCAGGTTTGTCTGGAGGCGATCTGCGACCATACCGGTTGGCCCATTGGGCATGTCTATATGTTGAGCGATGTGGACGAAGGCGTTTTGGATCCGACCACTTTATGGCATCTTGACCAGCCGGACAGTTTTCGAACTTTCAAGGAGATGACGGAACAGATATCTTTCACGTCTGGCAATGGTTTGCCGGGCCGTGTGATGCAGCGTGGCGGTCCGATCTGGATCGTCGATGCCGCCCAGGCAGGGACTTTGCCGCGAAATAAATTGGCCAAAGTTATTGGCCTGCATGCAGCCCTGGCCTTTCCCGTACTGATCGATGGTCGTGTGGTGGCTGTGTTGGAGTTTTATTCCACCAATGTAATCGATCCGGATGAGCAGTTGCTTGAGGCTTTGGCGCAAATCGGGGTGCAGCTGGGGCATGTTTTTGAACGTCGACAGGCTGACAGATTACGTGCCACCAGCGAACAAAGGCTTCGCGATTTCGCCAGGGCATCGACTGATTGGTTTTGGGAGATGGATGCAGACGGTCGGTTCATCTATGTCTCAGAGCAGCATTTTGAGGCTACGGGGGAGGCGCAGGATGTCTATCTCAGCAGAAATGCTGAACAGATCGATCTGTTTTTTAGTGATGGCGACAGCGGCGGTGTTGCCCGTGACGCGATTGCAAAAAGAATACCATTCAGGGATGTTGAAACATGGCGCGTCTATCAAGATGGCCAAACCCGATGGGTGCGATCAAATGCCAGGCCGTTTTTTGACGTTGCCGGGGCTTATCAAGGTTATCGCGGTTTAAGTACGGATATCACCAAGGAGGTCACGGCCCGATTAGAGGCGGAATTGGCCAATCAGCGTTTCTTCGATGCCTTCGACAAATCCCAAGATCATATCTGCCTCTATGATAGCGACGACAGGCTGGTCTATCTCAATGAAATCGCCCGCCAACATAGGCAAGGATTGTATGGCCAGGATTTTTTGGGCCTGACATTTGAAGATTTCTGCCGGGCCACATTAGTGCAGGGTCACGTTCCCGAGGCTGAGGGGCAGGAAGAACTGTGGTTGGAGGAGCGCATGCGACGCCATCGCCAGCCAAGTCATTCCTTCAAGGTCCATGGTCGGGGTGGAGAGGATTACTGGCATGAGATCAGGGAGCATCGCATGCCCGACGGCGGGACCCTGGTCACATGGGTCAATGTCACTGAATTCGTAATCCAGGAACAACTGCTTCACCAGGCCCAAAAGATGGAAGCGGTGGGACAGCTGACCGGCGGCGTGGCCCATGATTTTAACAATCTTATGGGCGTTATCATGGGCAACCTGGAACTTTTGCTTTTGCGCTCCGGAGCAGACGAAAGTATTTCCAGCTACGCCAATAAGGCCCTGGCCGCGACCGAGCGGGGGGCTGAATTGACGCACCGCCTTTTGGCATTTTCCCGAACCCAACCGTTGCGGCCCCGATCCGTGGATGTGGATGTGGATGTTCTTGTTCGCGAGATGGAAGAGCTTTTTGTTCGGACCCTGGGCGAGAATGTGGAGATCGAGATGCGGGGCGGCGGCAGTGGGGCCTGGCCGTGTGATGTTGACCCGGGCCAGCTTGAAAATGTTGTTCTGAACCTTTGCCTCAATGCCCGCGATGCTATGCCAGACGGCGGCAGACTGACCGTCGAAACCTCCAACGTTGAAATTGATGATGCCCATGCCAACGCCCATACGCACGCACTTGCCATAGAGGAGATTGAGATCGGACAATATCTGCTTTTGGCGATCAGCGATACGGGCGTCGGGATGGAGGATGAGGTCATTGCAAAGGCATTTGATCCATTCTTCACAACAAAGGATGTGGGACAGGGAAGTGGCCTGGGGCTGAGCATGATCCACGGCTTTGTCAAACAATCGGGCGGCCACGTTCAGATCTATAGCGAGGTCGATAAAGGCACAACCATCAAAATTTATCTGCCCCGATCCACAACGATAGAGGCTGTCATATCTGATGCGTCTGTACAGCCAGCGATGGACACATCAGCGCGGGGGGAGGTCCTAATGGTCGTTGAAGACGACATTGAACTGCGTACAGTCATCGTCACTATTTTGGGTGACTTGGGTTATCGGGTGCTTGAAGCCGGCTCTGCGGCATCCGCCTTGGCCCAGCTTGGGCAAGGTGAAAATATCAATCTACTCATCTCGGACATTATTTTGCCAGGCGGGCTTGGCGGTAAGGGCCTTGTTGCGAAAGCAACCGATCTTCACCCTGATCTGAAATCCCTATTTGTTTCGGGCTATGCCGAAAATGCCGCTGCCCATCAAAGTCGACTGGCTGATGGCGCGGCGCTTTTGGTCAAGCCATTCGGTCGCCGCGACCTGGCCCTGAAGGTGCGGGAAATTCTTGATAGTTGAGTGGGGTCGTTACAGCGCAATTTTGTTTAATCCAACCTAAATCAGTTTAAATTCTGTGCTTGCACATCCCAGTGCAAAAGCCGATAAAGCCGTCGGAAGGGCGGCTGCGGACGGGCTTCTTGCCAATCCGGTCAGGTCCGAAAGGAAGCAGCCGTAACAAGTTTAGTCCGGGTCGTTGGTCGTTCTTCCACCTTAACTTATCCGCCCCTTCCCATTTATCAAATTGCCCCGCCATGCTAGCCTGTTCAGCGACGCCATGAACGAAATTGATACAGATAGCGCCACGCCAGTGGCTGGAAATGGGGATGGGCCTCGTGATGCCGCCTATCGTGTTCTGGCGCGCAAATACCGGCCGCAGGATTTCAGCCAGTTAGTTGGCCAGGACGCTCTGGTTCGCACCATTACCAACGCTATCCGTGAGGACCGCATTGCCCACGCCTTTATTCTGACAGGTGTGCGGGGGGTGGGTAAAACAACAACAGCACGCATTATTGCCCGGTCATTGAACTGCATCGGTGCTGATGGTCAGGGCGGGCCGACCATTGACCCCTGCGGGGTCTGCGAAAATTGCGTCGCCATCGCTGATTCGCGCCATGTAGACGTTTTGGAAATGGATGCCGCATCCCGCACCGGTGTCGATAACATGCGCGAGCTGTTGGACGGTGTGCGCTATTTGCCGGCTTCAGCCCGGTTTAAGATCTATATCATCGATGAAGTGCACATGTTGTCCCTGGCCGCCTTCAATGCCTTGTTAAAAACGTTGGAGGAACCACCCAGCCACGTAAAGTTCATCTTCGCCACCACGGAAATCCGAAAATTACCTGTCACCGTCCTTTCCCGCTGTCAGCGCTTTGATTTGCGCCGGGTTGGTGCGGAATTATTGGTCAGCCATTTTTCCGCCATTGTTGAGGCAGAAGGCGCGACGGCGGAGGTGGAGGCGTTGAACCTGATGGCGGGTGCTGCAGAAGGCTCCGTGCGCGATGGCTTGTCTCTGTTGGATCAGGCCATTGCCCATTGCGGCGGGCAGGTCACCGCCCAACAGGTACGCGAAATGCTGGGCTTGGCCGACCGGGTGCGTATCTATGACCTGTTCGAGGCGTTGATGAAAGGCGATGTACCCGCCACCTTGGCGCAATTGCGGGAACAATATGATCTGGGCGCGGACCCGGAAGTGGTCCTGCGTGATCTGCTGGAACTGACCCATCTGCTGACCCGTCTGCAGGTCGCACCTGAGGCCGGCGCCGATCCATCCCTGTCGGAGGTGGAGCGGCAACGGGCTGAGGCCCTGGCCCAGGGACTGTCCATGCCCGTCATGGCACGGACCTGGCAGATGTTGCTAAAAGGTTTGGGAGAGGTGCGCAGCGCGCCGTCTGCCTTGGCGGCAGCGGAAATGATCCTGATCCGTCTGGCCTATGCCACCAATTTACCGAACCCAATTGATGCCGTGCGTCAGGTAACCGGGGCTGCCAATGCTGGGGGGCCTGCGGCGTCTGGCTCTGCTGCACCGACGACACCAACAGCGCCAACCACACCCGCGCCCGTATCCGCAGCGCCCCCTCCTGCAACACCAGTGCCTTCAACACCAGTGTCCGCATCACCTGTTGCCGCATCCCCAGTGACGCCGGTTCGTGGTGGTGCGGTAGCCACGGCACAAGCCATGCCGGATGTGATGCCAGAAGAGGCGCCGGAAGAGCAGTCGGTCGGATCAGCGCCTCCACAAACCGGTGTTTTATCGCTTATCATCGATAGTTTCGAGGCGGTGGTGGAACAGGCCCAGGCGGCGCGGGAGGCGCGGTTGTACCATAATTTGATGGAAGATGTTCGCCTGGTGGATTTCCGCCCCGGCCATCTGGAAATTCGTCCCGAGGACAATGCCCCGACCGATCTGGCCAACAAACTTCGTAGCAAGCTGGAGGAATGGACCGGCGATGCTTGGGCTGTCGTGGTCAACGCCCAGGCGGAAGGGCATCCGCCCCTTGCCGCCCGCGTCCGCCAGAAGGAGGTGGACGAGTTGGCCGATACCACCTCCGATCCATTGGTTCAGGCGGTGCTGGCGACCTTTCCGGGCGCAAAAGTAACGACGGTCCGCCCCCTGGGCGGTGGCGGTGGGGGTGGTGGCCAGCCGGGCGCCAGTGACGCCGGTGACGCCGGAGATGATTTAAACAGTGATGATGATGAATTTGGCGGGTCGGGCCGGTTTGGGCCCCCTGATGGAGCAGAAGAGCGATGAAAAATCTAAGCCAGATGATGAAGCAGGCTCAGGAAATGCAGGGCAAAATGCAGGAAATGCAGGCCCGCATGGAAGATGTGGAGATGACCGGCCAGTCGGGTGCAGGTTTGGTCAGCGTGACCTTGAACGGCAAAGGCGAAATGCGCGGTTTGAAAATGGACGCCAGCCTGAAAGATGGCGATATTGAGGTTATGGAAGATCTGATCGTTGCCGCCCACAATGATGCCAAGCGGCGGGTTGAGGACTATACCCAGGAAGAAATGGGTAAACTGACCGGCGGCCTGAACTTACCCGCAGGTATGAAGTTGCCATTTTGAGCGGCTTGCCCGACCTGAGCAGCATGAAAGTCTCTCGATGAGCGGCACGCAGATTGATGTACTGATCCAGCTGTTGGCAAAGATGCCCGGCCTGGGCCCACGTTCGGCCCGTCGCGCTGCCTTGCATTTGATCGATCGCAAAGAAAGCCTGCTGCGACCCCTGGCCCAGGCCATGGGGCAGGCGGCCGATATGGTCCAACCATGCGATATTTGCGGCAATCTGGACAGCATACAACCTTGTGCCATTTGCCAGGATCAGCGTCGGGACAGCAGCCTGATCTGCGTTGTCGAAAGCGTTGCCGATTTGTGGGCCTTGGAACGTTCCGGGGTGTTTCGGGGCCGCTATCATGTTCTGGGTGGCACCTTGTCAGCCCTGGATGGTATTGGCCCGGAAGATCTGAAGATCGGCGAACTGGTCGCCCGTGCTGATGAGGCCGCGGTGGTGGAGGTTATTCTGGCTACCAATGCCACGGTGGATGGCCAGACGACGGCGCACTATCTGGTGGAAAAGCTGGCCGATAGCGGTGTTATTATCTCCGGCCTGGCCCATGGCGTTCCCGTCGGGGGAGAGCTGGATTACCTTGATGATGGTACCCTGGCCACTGCGTTGGGTGCCCGCCGCCCGGTCTAAGATTGCCTGAACATTTCCTATTCGGAAGCGCTCTTGGACCCTCCAACCTGCACGCGCCAGGGCCGGATAGCCAGATAAAGCAAGCCCGCGAATAATGTTGAGACTGTCAGAATGATGGCCGACGGCCAGGCGCTGCCGTTGTGAAATAGCGCGATACAGAATGTGCCAAAGCTACCACCCGCCATGGGCAGGGCACCGAGCATGGCCGCGGCATAACCATGGCCTGCCCGGCAGACATCAAAGGCGCGCACAGGCGCGGTGGCGAATATTAAACCAAGGCCAAAGGCGAAGGCGCATTGGGTAAGGGTGATCGACAACGGTTCCGCCAAATCCAGTGCCAACAGGGTGATGTAGGCGAGCTCCCCCAACACCGACACGACCAATCCAAATGCCAGCAATGGGTCGGATGCGATACGACCCGCCGCCCGATTAACCAGTAACGAGCCAAAGAAGAAGGCCAGGACAATCGTGGCGTAGTAATAGCCATAGGCCTCCGTGGGGACGCCCATGCTTTCAATAAACAAAAATGGAAAGGCCGTCAGAATGGCGAAAAGACCGCCCAATTGCAGGGACATGATCAGTGTGTAGGTCATGAATGGCCCGTCAGACAACAGCGTGGCATAGCCCCGCAACAAACGCCTGGGTCGCAGGGCGCCACGATCAGGCTTTTGCAATGTTTCGGGCAAATAACGCCAGATCAGTAGAACGGCCAGCGTAATTAAGCCGGTCAGCAATATGAAATTGGAACGCCAGCCAAACCAGACATGCATATGGCCGCCAATCACCGGTCCAATAGCCGGCGCAATGGCGATAGACATGCCATAGGCGGCCAGGACTTTGACCGCACCTGCATCATCATACAATTCCCGGATCACCGCATAGCCGACGACCGCCTCTGCACAGCCCGTCAGCCCTTGAAATATGCGGGCTGCGATCAAGGCATCGATGGAGGTTACAGCCGCACAGCCTAACGAAGCAATGGCGAAACCGATCATTCCCGCCAACAGGACCGGACGTCGCCCAATCCGGTCTGACAGCGGGCCAAAGAACAATTGCGCCAAGGCATAGGCGACCAGGTTCAAGGTCATGGTTAGCTGCACGCGGGAGGCATCCGTGTTGAAGACCCCTTGTAAATGGGGCAGTGACGGGGTGTACAGATCCGTCGCCAGGATCGAGGTGGCGGATGCCAGGATCAACAATGCCGGGATGTATATGGGGACCGGCGGTTTCGATGTCGTCATGAAATATCTAGATGATCAAATGCTCAGCGCACCGCACGAAAACAGGTGCGCAGCTCCTCAACGAATTCCACCGGCTTTTCGGCAGCGGCGAAATGCCCGCCACTTTCGGGCACGTTCCAGTGAATGATGTTGTGAAACTTCTTTTCCGCCCAGCGGCGTGAAGAAAAGAAAATATCCTTTGGAAACAGGCTGCAACCCACCGGAATGGTCACGTCATCCGTATTGGCTTTGCCGAAACTTTCCCAATACAGCCGGGCCGATGATGCAGCCGTGCCAGGCAGCCAATACAGCATGACGTTGTCCAACATATCATCCCGGCTTAGGGAATTTTCAGGGTGGCCGTCGCAATCGGTCCAGGCCCAGAATTTCTCCAGTATCCAGGCAGCTTGTCCGCTGGGGCTGTCCACCAGGCCATAGCCGACGGTTTGGGGCCGGGTGCTTTGTTCTTTCGAATAGCCCGAGTCCCAGGCGACATATTGTTTCGCCGCCGCAAACGCCTTTTTCTCAAAGTCTGTGGGATTATCCCGTGTGGCGGGATCGGGTCGCTCGCTCACCATATTAAGGTGGATCGCCTGGCAAGCATTGTCGGCTTGATTGGAGGCATTGACGCCCAGCTGCCGCGTGACGGTGGAGCCCCAATCACCCCCCTGGGCCAGATAACTGTCATAGCCCAGGCGCGCCATCAGTTGCTCCCACGCAGCGGCAATGCGTTGTATGGACCACCCCGTCGTCGTTGGCTTGCCGGAAAATCCATAGCCGGGCAAAGACGGCGCGATCACATGAAAGGCGTCCTCCGCCTTGCCGCCATGGGCGGTGGGGTTGGTCAGGGGTTCTATGATGTGGCGGAATTCCAGCACGGAACCAGGCCAGCCGTGAGTGATCAACAGGGGCATGGCGTCCGCGTGGGGGGATTTGACGTGCAGGAAATGAATATCAACGCCGTCGATTTCGGTTTGGAATTGATCCCAACTGTTCAGCAATGTCTCACAGCGCCGCCAGTCATAATCGTTGGCCCAATATTGGCAAACTTCCTGCATATAGGACAGGGGAATGCCCTGGGACCAATCATCTGGGGTTTCCGCATCGGGCCAACGGGTTGCCAGAAGGCGACGGGATAGATCCGCCAACTCAGCCTCGGGAATGTCGATCTTGAAAGGTCTGATGTCCGCGCTCATGATAACTCTACCCCTGCGAATTTGTGATGGCGCAGGTTAGACTGGAACACCTCTAGTTGACGAGAGACAATTTTGAAGGAGGCAGGATCATGAACAAGACATCGAATGAAGCTCCGGTAGGGGGTGGGGGCCATGCTCGGTTCGTCGGCTCGATCCCGCACATGTACGACACCTATCTTGGCCCTTTATTGTTTGAATTTTCCGGTGCGGATCTGGCCCGCCGGGTGGCGGGGCGCATGCCCGGTTCCATAAAGGTGTTGGAATTGGCCTGCGGTACCGGCATTTCGACCGGGTATCTACGACAGGGGCTGGATGCGGACGCCACAATCGTTGCCACGGATTTAAACGATGCCATGCTGGACTACGCCAGGGAAAAGCGCGGTGCGTTGGCGAACGTCAACTATCAACAAGCCGATGCCCAGGACCTGCCCTTTGATGACGGCGCGTTCGATGCGGTGGTCTGTCAATTCGGTATTATGTTTATGCCGGACAAGGCCAAGGCCCTGTCGGAAATGTTCCGTGTGCTGCGCCCCGGTGGATAGGTCGCCTTCAATGTATGGGACTCGTTGCAGATCAATCGGGTTGCGGGCCTGACACAAGATACGATCGCCAGCTTTTTCGAAGTGGCCCCGCCGGATTTCCTATCCACACCGTTCGGTTTTTACCAGATTGCGCCGATCCGCGACTTGATCGCCGGTGCGGGATTTGCCGACCCCGAAATTCACACTGTCAGCGAAACCGTCCAGATCGCTGATGCGATAACCATCGCCCGCGGATTTGTCGAAGGCACGCCGGCTATTTTGCAAATCAGGGAACGGGGCGGCGTTGATCCGGCTGACATCGTCGCGACCGTGGCAGAGGCTATACAGGATTTATATGGCCGCACATTAGATGGTCGGGGCTCAGATGACGGGGCGGGGCTGCAAATACCATTGCAGGAAATAGTCTTCCTGGCCAACCGGACCTAAAGGCCGGTCGCAGAGGCTGCCGTACACCTTAGCTCAGCTGCCGCGACTGTATTTGTTGAGGCGGCTGCTTAATAATTGTGCTTTAGCCGCGAACTTTTGTGTCGTAGTCCACCGCGCCCTGGGGCTTGGTGTAGGTGCCGTGGCTATAGTGGATTTCATCCTGACTTGCGGCGAAATTCGCCGCCGTGCTTGTCGCTGTATCCAGCGGCATCATCGCAAGTGCGATCAGCGCGACGAGCCATACGGCGGTCCAGGTCAGGGCTGCATTTGGTTCGGGGCGTCTTATTTCTAACATGTCATCCTCGTGCCGCGTCTTTCACGGCTTGTCTGAAGTTGCCCGGAATATTTAAGCTTTGTGCTTTTTGTCCGGTACTGCCAACTGCCATACAAGTCATGTAATATGGATATGCATGTTTTCAGTATATCAATTCGATATAAAGATGCGTTTTTTTACATTTTATTCACCATAATTGCAAAAAACTTACAAATCCGTTTCTGTTTTCCGTCGCTTTCGCAGGCTTAGAAAGCCCAACAATCCCAATCCGCTGGCGAAAAGTGGCAGGGCGGCGGGGATGGGGACGGCGGCGTCGATGGGATAGTAGGAGGTGATGTAGATCTCGTGCCTGGTTTCACGCAGGGCAAATCCTGATAATCGGCTGATTTGGCTGTCCAGTCGGTCAAAGAATAATGATCCCATATAGGTGGTGGGGTCTTCGACTAGGTTGGTGGCCATGAATTCAAAGGCGTTCGAAAAATCGCTGCCGGTGAAATATTCGAAGCTGCCGGGATTGTCATAGTCGAACAGGAACAACACCGGATCATCGAGATTGCCTTTTTTGATCTTTGGCGCGCCGTGCTTGCCTTTCTTGTGTTTGCCGCGTTTGTCTGGCGAAGCCTGGTCCGCTTTGCAGTAGCTACCATGTTCAAACAGGCAAATATCGCTCAATCCCAATATGATGGAACTGCGGAAAACAGGTTGATCGAAGCTGAAGATAACTTGTTCGTTCTCTTCCCGCCCCTTCCCGGATATGCCTGTGGAGCCGCCGGGGTTATCGCCGGTTTTTTGCCGTCCCGACAGCGGTTCCTGCACGCCCAGACCCCTTTCCCAAGGCCGATTGCGGCCAACGCCGCTGGTTGCGACAAGGGTGTTGGGACCCGGGTCCTCGGGACTGACTTGCACCGCATAAGGATTATAAGGATCGGCGGTATCGAGATTGCCGCGGGCCGTAATGGTTACATTGCTATCGGCGGCTGGTTTGTACGTGGCGCCGAAGTTCTCGTAACCTGTGTTGGTGAAGTCAATCAGGGAGGCTGCTGCTGGCCCGGATACGGCCAAGGCAGTTACGGCCAAGGCAGCTAAGGAAAGGGCGGCAATAGAGAGCGCGCCGGCAAAACCCCTGACGGTGCGGGCCACCCCGTCCAGATCCGAATATTTAGTGTAACGCCTCATGGAGGTCCGCCTCTGCAAAAATGCCCTGCTCTCAAGGTACTGATGAAGAGGTTAACAAATTGTCTAATCCAATTGTGTAACACGCATCACAATTAGGCCGATTTGCGCCGAAAATATCTCGTAAGATGTGAGGGTTGGTTAGGACTTGTGGTCGGATAAATCGACGATATTGGGGGCTGTGTTTTTGGGCTCTTCGATGGCCACATCTTCAGGCTCTTCGCCGTCTTCGCGATCGGCCAATTGCACTTCCTCGATCTGTTCGGCGCGGCGGGTGATTTTTTTGGTTGAGGTGGCGATCAACTCCAGATCTTTTTCGGCCTGGCCAAAATGGACCTGCAGCTTTTGCGTCCGTTCATCTAGACGGTGGACGTCGTCCATCAACTTCATCACTTCCCCCTGAATAACGCCAGCCTGTTCCCGCATGCGGGCATCTTTTAATACGGCGCGTACCGTATTTAGGGTTGCCATCAGGGTGGTGGGGGAGACGATCCAGACACGGGCGCGATAGGATTGCTCCACCGTCTCGGGGAAATTTGCATGCAGCTCCGCATAGACCGCCTCGGACGGCAGGAACATCAGGGCGCTGTCGGCGGTTTCCCCCGCCACAATATAACGTTCCTGAATATCCTTGATATGCTTGCCGATGGCGGCGCGAAAGGCACGCTGCGCCGCTTTCCGTTGTCCCTCATCCTCCGCCTGGCGCAGGGCGTGATAGCTTTCCAGGGGGAA
>JAPKBD010000109.1 GCA_028824965.1 Alphaproteobacteria bacterium
GGTGCAATCAGCTTCGCCGTCGTCGTTGGAGATCACGTTGGGAACTTGGGCCGCATCAAGCATCAGGAATTCGCCGTCACCGAAATCCCACTTCACAACGGCACCCAGGCCGCAATCTTCGCCTACCCGATCGCGCATGCCGTCGGTCAATTCTTGCAAGCTCATATCGCCTTAACTCCCAATTTCTGTATCCCGGTAATGCTATGACATAGCCTTCGCATCAGGCAAAGACAATGGCTGTCATAACCTGTCACAAGTAGCCTTTTTGCAACCCACAAACAATGCAGTTAGGCTAACATATTCGTCAATAGTTGGCCGTTCGAGCAATTCCAATCTAATGTGAATCGATCAAAGTTTTTGGGGGATTCTAAGTGATTGGAAAAATTGCTCGATTCATAAGAGTCAGGGCATTTCCGAATAGGGAATGCTCTAGATAGAGAGACATCATGACCTACGGAAGCGTATTTCGCCCCGGACTATTCGCTGGTGAAACCATTATCGTGACAGGTGCGGGCAGCGGCATTGGCCGTTGTACGGCGCACGAATTGGCCGCGTTGGGAGCCAAGGTGGTGTTGATCGGGCGCAACCGGGAAAAGCTGGACCAGGTCCAGGCCGAAATTATCGAAGACGGTGGCCATGCGGATATTCAAGTCCTCGACATTCGGGTTGAGGAAGACGTTATCGCGGCCATCGATATGATCGTCGGGCGCGATGGCCCGATCTTTGGCTTAGTCAATAATGCGGGAGGCCAATTTCCGGCACCGTTGGAGGACATCAGCCAAAAAGGTTGGGAAACCGTGGTCCGCACAAACCTCACGGGCGGTTTTCTGGTGTCGCGCGAAGTCTATCGCCAATCCATGAAGGCCCAGGGTGCGGGCGCGATCGTCAACATCACCGCTGACCATTGGATGTCCATGCCGACCATGGGGCATTCCGGTGCAGCGCGGGCGGGGATGGAGAATTTCACCATGACGGCAGCGGTCGAATGGGGCCGTTTCGGGGTTCGGGTCAATGGGGTTGCGCCCGGCTGGGTCGCCTCATCAGGTTTCGACACCTACGATGGGGAGACCCGAAAGCAAATTCGCACGTTGGGAAAATTCGTCCCCCTGGCCCGCCTGGGTCGGGAGGCAGAGGTGGCGGCAGCCATTGTCTTTTTGTTGAGCCCAGGTGCTGCCTATATCACGGGCACCTGCATACGGGTGGATGGCGCAGCCCCCAACGCGCCCCATAATTATGAATTGCCCGACGGCCCCGGCAATCAGCATTTTGCCGGTTTCCATCGTGAAGTTTTGCCAAAAGTATTGAGCGAGACCGATGACGACTAATAATAGCCCGAACGTCGAGGCGGAGTATTTGCCATGTTATTCACAGATCAACACGAAGAGTTGCGAAATTCCGTACGCCGTTTCGTTGAGGCGGAGATCAATCCGCATGTAGACGAATGGGAAGAGGCGGGGCGCTTTCCCGCCCACGAGCTGTTCAAGAAAATGGGCAGCCAGGGTTTTCTGGGCATTGATAAGGCGGAGGACGTGGGCGGCATGGCGCTGGATTATTCCTACGTCATGGCCTTTGCGGAGGAAATTGGCACGGCGGATCACGGCGCTGTCCCCATGGCAATTGGGGTGCAGACGGCCATGGCAACGCCCGCCTTGGCGCAATTTGGCTCGGATGAGCTGCGGCAGGAGTTTTTGGCCCCCGCAGTTAGCGGCGATATGGTCGCCGCCATCGGGGTGACGGAACCCGGTGCGGGGTCCGACGTGGCCTCGTTAAAGACCAACGCCCGCAAGGACGGCGACGATTACATCATCAACGGCTCCAAAATGTTTATCACCAACGGGGCCCAGGCGGATTGGGTTTGTCTGTTGTGCAATACATCAGAAGGCCCCATCCATCGGAACAAAACCCTGATCTGCGTGCCGATGAACACATCAGGCGTTAAGGTGGAGCGGACCTTGAATAAAATGGGTATGCGCGCCTCTGACACTGCATTGATCTTTTTTGATGATGTGCGGGTGCCGCAGCGAAACCGCATCGGCAATGAGGGTGAGGGCTTCACCTATCAGATGATCCAATTTCAGGAGGAGCGGTTGTGGGCCGCCCTGACCATGCTGCGGCCCATGGAGAAGGCGATCCAGGAAACCATTGAATATACCCGGAGTAGGAAAATCTTCGGCGGCTCAATCCTGGATAATCAGGTCGTGCATTTTAAAATGGCGGAATTGCAGACGGAGATTGAGCTTTTGCGGTCTCTGATTTATCGCGCCGGTGAAGACCTGGTGGCAGGCGAAGACGTGACCTATTTCGCCTCCATGGCGAAGCTGAAGGGTGGCCGCTTGGTGCGTCAGGTCTCCGATAGTTGCCTGCAATATTGGGGCGGCATGGGTTATATGTGGGAGAGCAAGATCGGCCGCCTGTTTCGCGATGGCCGTCTGATGTCCATCGGTGGCGGCGCAGATGAAGTGATGTTACAAATTCTCTGTAAATACATGGATATCCTGCCCAGCCGCAAAAACAAATAAGACCAAACAAATTAGCCTATCAATACATCGAAGGGATAAGAGCATATGGCCTTTACCAAGGTCCTGATCGCCAATCGCGGCGAAATCGCCTGCCGCATTATGCGTTCGGCCCACAACATGGGCTATCGTACCGTTGCTGTTTATTCCGAAGCTGACGACGATGCCCCGCATGTGCAGATGGCGGATCAGGCTGTCTGTATTGGCCCGGCACCGGTTGCAGAGTCTTATCTGAATGTCAGCGCCATTCTTGATGCGGCGGCCCGGACGGGTGCGGATGCGATACATCCCGGTTACGGATTTTTGGCGGAGAATGCGGCCTTCGCCCAGGCCTGTATGGATGCGGGTTTGACCTTTATTGGCCCATCGCCTCAGGCCATCGACTTGATGGGCAACAAACGTTTGGCCAAACTGCGCATGGCGGACGCGGACGTGCCTTGTGTGCCGGGTTACAGCGGTGCGGACCAGGATGACGGCGTGTTGGTCGCGGAGGGTGAGGCCATGGGCTTTCCCTTGATGGTCAAGGCCGCATCGGGGGGCGGTGGCCGCGGTATGCGTCTGGTGGAAGCAGCCGCTGATTTGCCCGGTGCCATAACAGGTGCACGATCGGAGGCGGCGAACGCCTTTGGTTCCGGCGAGTTGATCTTGGAAAAAGCGGTCGTTGAGCCGCGCCACGTGGAAATTCAAGTCTTCGCCGACAGCCAAGGCAACTGCGTGCATTTAGGCGAGAGGGACTGTTCCATTCAGCGCCGCCATCAAAAGGTGGTGGAGGAAGCACCATCCCCCGCCGTGGGACCGGAGCTGCGTGCGGCCATGGGCGCGGCAGCGGTCGCGGCGGCCTTGGCGATTGATTATCAGGGTGCGGGTACGGTGGAATTTCTGTTGGGTGCGGACGGCAGCTTTTTCTTTTTGGAGATGAACACACGGCTGCAGGTGGAGCATCCGGTGACCGAAATGATCACCGGCCAGGATCTGGTGGAATGGCAGCTGCGCGTGGCAGCGGGTGAGCCATTGCCCCTGGATCAGGCTGGTATCAGCTTTGACGGCCATGCCATCGAGGTTCGCCTTTATGCCGAGGACCCATATGCGGACTTTCTGCCGCAAACAGGTACTGTTGTCGCCTGGCGGCCCTCACCGGACATCCGCGTGGATACGGGCATTGTGGAAGGTCAGGAAATCTCCCCCTTCTATGACCCCATGGTGGCCAAGGTCATCGCCCATGGCCGTGATCGGGAAGAGGCGCGCCGCCGTCTGCTACGTGGCCTGGAAGATACGACGCTATTGGGCCTGCCCAACAATCGCGGCTTTTTGATCGATGTGTTACGCCATGATGGCTTTGCTGATGGCAGTGCGACGACCGCCTTTATCGGCGAACATTTCCCGGATCTGACGCGCCCGCTGCCAAGTGCCGCGGCCCGCGCCCTGGCGGCGGTACTGATCTATCGCAACAGCATCCAAAATGGAGCCCAGGATCAAACCGGCTGGCGTTCCGCCGCCCCCATTGTGGTAGCCATTGATCTGCGCTTTGACGAGGAAAAGTGCACCTGCCGGATCACGCCTATGGCGACCGGGTATCAGGTCAGCCTGGATGATGATGAAGTCAAGACATTGGAGTTGATTAATGCGACCGATGGCAGCGTGCGGTTCCGTTGGGACGATGTGGTCAGTTCCGCCAATTATGCCTTTGAGGCGGACGATCTGCACCTGGACCTGGCGGGCAGCGGTCATGGTGGGCGCTTCTTTGAGTTTACGCCCGCCTTGGCAGCCGCGAAAGAACGGGAAGGGGACGGTCGTCTGATCGCACCCATGGCGGGGCGCATCGTATCTGTGGGCGCGCAGCCTGGCGAAGAGGTGGTGAAGGGCCAGACCCTAGTAATCCTGGAAGCCATGAAGATGGAGCACGAGATCAAGGCACCCGCCGATGGCGTGGTGACGGAGATCGGCGTGAAGATGGGCGATCAAGTCAAACCGCGGCAAATGCTGGCAATGGTCACCGCCACCAGCACCTCAACGGATGCTGAAGCCGCAGCGTAGTTTGGAGTAACCGAACCATGAACATCCCCAATCAACCGAACAGTCTGTATTACACCGATGAGCATGTGGCCTTCCGGGATACCATGCGCCGCTTTGTGCAGCGGGAGATTGAGCCGAATACAGCGGAGTGGGACGAGGCGGAGGGATTTCCCAGGGAGCTGTATAAAAAGGCGGCAGAGGTCGGATTACTGCAACTGGGTTATCCGGAGGAATATGGCGGCATCACATGTGACCGTTTCTATAATGTCATCGCCGCCCAGGAATTGGCCCGCGCCGGTGCCGGTGGCATCAATG
Organism: Alphaproteobacteria bacterium; assembly: GCA_028824965.1. Taxonomy (GTDB): domain Bacteria; phylum Pseudomonadota; class Alphaproteobacteria. The sequence continues at coordinate 4,845 of JAPKBD010000109.1, forward strand.
CATCCTTGATGAGCCACACAATCGGCACGCCCCATATTGCGCAATTCGGCTCTGATGATTTAAAGGCACGTGTTTTACCCGGCGTTCTGGCCGGCGAAAAAATCGCCGCACTGGCCGTGACCGAACCGTCGGGTGGCTCCGATGTAGCGCAATTGAAAACCACCGCCAAGCGTGATGGCGATGACTATATCGTCAACGGCCAGAAGATGTTCATTACCTCCGGCTTCCGCGCTGATTTTTATACGGTGGCCGTACGCACGGGCGGGGAGGGCCTGGGCGGTATCTCGTTGTTGATGATAGAGCGGGACCGACCGGGGTTTGAGCGTACAAAGTTGAAAAAGATGGGTTGGTGGGCCTCAGACACCGCCGCGTTGTACTTCGATGACGTGCGTGTTCCCATGGCCAATCTGATAGGTGAAGAAAACCAAGGCTTTAAGGCGATCATGCATAATTTTAATTATGAACGCCTCGGTATGTCCGCCTCGGCCCTCGGTTATGCGCAAACCTGTCTGGATGAGGCGACGGCGTATGCCAAGGAACGGCACACATTCGGCAAGCCGTTGATCGAAAATCAGGTAATCCGCCACAAGCTGGTGGACATGGCCATGGGGATCAATTCCGGTGTCGCCTATCTCGAAAATCTCACGTGGCGGGATATGCAAAAGGAACGCGTGGTCGCCGATGTCTGCATGTTGAAAGTGCATGCCACAAAGACCATGGAATTCTGCGCCAACGAAGCCATGCAGATCCTGGGCGGTGCGGGCTATATGCGCGGCGGCAAAGTGGAACGCATTTACCGTGAGACCAAGGTCATGGCCATTGGCGGCGGATCAGCGGAAATCATGAAGGATCTGGCAGGTCGTCAGATGGGATTATAGTCGGGCCATAGCACTTGACCTTGCTGCCCAGGCGAGGCAAGCAGGGGCATGATAAATGATGCCCCCCAAACGTCCCAACCTAAGACCATTCACCTGAGTGATTATCAGCCGCCCGCATTTTTGGTTGATGACGTTGCCCTTGAATTTGATTTGCTGCCCGACGCCACCCAGGTGCTTTCCCGTCTGCGGGTCACCCGTAACCCGGCCCGTAGTGATGGTGGGGCGGATCTGTATCTTGAGGGGGAGGAGCTGGAGCTGCTGTCGCTCTCGCTCAACGGTGCCGCTCTGGGGACGGATGACTATGTTGTCAGCGCTAATGGGTTAAGCCTGAAGGTACCCGGCGATAAGGGCGAGCTTGAAATCGTCACAAAAATTGCGCCGGCTGCCAATACGAAGCTGGAGGGGCTGTATCAATCCAGCGGGATTTTTTGTACCCAGTGCGAGGCGCAGGGTTTTCGCCGTATCACCTATTTTCCTGATCGGCCCGACGTCATGACCACCTATCGGGTGACCGTGCGGGCGGACAAGGCGGCCTGCCCGGTGCTGCTGTCTAACGGCAATTTGGTGGAGGCCGGTAATTTGCCCGATGGCCGGCATTTCGCCGTATGGGATGATCCATTTCCAAAACCGTCCTATCTGTTTGCCCTGGTAGCCGGCGATCTGTCTTGGCTGGAAGATAATTTCATCACCCAGTCGGGCCGGGACGTGACCCTGCGCATTTATACGGACCCGGGCAATGAGGATCGATGCGCCTATGCCATGGGGGCCTTGCAACGCTCCATGGCTTGGGATGAGGAAAAATACGGCCTGGAATATGACCTGGATTTGTTCAATATCGTTGCCATCAATGATTTCAACATGGGCGCGATGGAGAACAAAAGCCTGAACGTATTCAATGCGAAGTACGTTTTGGCCAATCCCGAAACCGCCACCGACGATGACTATGCCAATATTGAAGCCATCGTGGCCCATGAATATTTTCACAATTGGACCGGCAACCGGGTCACCTGCCGGGACTGGTTCCAGTTGAGCTTGAAAGAAGGCCTGACGGTCTTTCGTGATCAGCAATTTTCCGCCGATATGCGATCTGCCCCTGTGCAACGAATTAAGGATGTCCGTGGCCTGCGTGCAGCGCAGTTCCCGGAAGATGCCGGCCCGCTGGCCCATCCCGTGCGTCCCGCCAGCTATATAGAGATCAACAATTTCTATACGGCGACGGTCTATGAAAAAGGCGCGGAGGTGATCGGCATGTATCAGACCCTGTTGGGGAAGAGCGGCTTTCGCAAAGGCATGGATCTGTATTTTGAGCGTCATGACGGCCAGGCGGTGACGACGGATGACTTCTTATCCGCAATGGCCGATGCCAACGATGCGGACTTGGAGCAGTTTAAGTTATGGTACAGCCAAGCCGGCACGCCGGAGGTTCACGCCACGGGTCATTATGATGCAGACGCGCGGACCTATGAATTGAGCTTGAGCCAGAACCTGCCCAGCACCCCCGATGGTGTCAGCAAAAAGCCTATGCGTATCCCTATAGCGGTGGGTCTATTGGATGATAAAGGCGGTGATCTGCCCCTGAATAAAGACGGTGCGACGACGGTCGTTGTGGAGATGAGCGGCGCTGACACAATTGCGCGGTTTGAAGATATCCCCACCAACCCCGTGCCTTCCATCAATCGTGGTTTCTCCGCCCCCGTCCAGGTGCGCCAAGCGTTGCCCGAAGGCGCGGCTGCATTTCTGATGGCGCATGACAGTGACCCTTTTAATCGGTGGGAGGCGGGACAGCAATATGCCGCCAGCCTGTTGAAGGCTATGTGTGTGGAGATGTCGGCAGGGCGGGCGGTCGCGGTCGACGGCGCTTTCATTCAGGCCTTTGGTCAGATATTGCGGGATCCGGACCTGGACCCGGCCTTTGTCGCCCTGGCCTGCCAATTACCCAGCGAGGCTTTTTTGGCAGAGCAAGTTGATGGTGCCGATCCAACCGCTATTCACTTGGCGCGCGAAGCGTTGCGTGAGGCCATTGCCCAAAATCTGCGTGAGGATTTATTGGCGATCTATGACGGCAATCGATCCAATGCGCCCTTTACGCCTGACGCTGCCTCTGCCGGGCGGCGGGCCTTGAAAAACCTGGCTTTGTCCTATCTTTCAATTTTGGATGACGATCGGTGCCAGGCCCTGGCGGGCAACCAGTTCCGTGATGCGGACAATATGACGGACCGTATGGCGGCCCTTTGGGCCCTCAACGATCAGGATGATGAAGAGAGAGGCACGGCCCTGGCAGCCTTCCATGATCAATTCAAAGGTGATGCGGTGGTGATCGATAAATGGCTGTCATTACAGGCCGCGTCATCGCGCCCGGATACCTTGGAACAAGTTATTGCCCTGATGGATCACCCGGTATTTTCTATCACCCAGCCAAACAAGGTGCGGGCCTTGATCTCTGCCTTCTGCGGGGCCAATGCCTATCGTTTTCATGCACCTGACGGCAGTGGTTATCGCTTTCTGGCTGATCGAGTTTTGCAATTGGACCCGATCAATCCCCAAGTGGCTGCCCGTCTGGCAACTCAGTTGGGCAGATGGCGTCGCTATGATGCGGCGCGCCAAGGTCTGATGCGCGCAGAATTGTCCCGAATTCTTGCCGCCGATACCTTGTCAGCTGATGTCTTCGAAATTGCCTCGAAAGCCCTGGGCGATTAGCCGAAGTCTGCCGACGTACTATTATTCCGGGATGCCGTAGCCGATATCGATATAGTTGAAGCTTTGCTGCAAGGTGGTCAGGCTGGCATCTTGGCTATGGGGTTCTATGCGTTTGCCCATCATGTCCATGGCCATATAGATCCTTCTGGGCTCGTCCGCTACGCCTGACAGCACGGGCAGAAATAATCTGCGTGCACGATGTTCGGCACCACTGGGCCGGACATAGATCATATCCGCGACGGCACCGCATGGAACGGCTGCAATGCTCCAAAGCCGGATAAGGCGCGGGGCCTCTTCACCATCGGGAACCATCGTTGTGACCTTTTTACCTGTTAGATCGACGCGGATCGCATTTTCATGCACAGCACCAATAATGCGATAGGTAATGTTGTCGGGTGCATTGGCACCCAAAACTGATATGCCGCGCAAGGCTGGACCCAGGTCCTCCGGCCGCACCTGGGCCGTCGTTGGGGCAGCTTCCTTGCCCCGCCAATTTTGCCAGGCGGTATGAAAGGCCATACAGTTTGGTGCATCGGCAAATAGTGCGACGCACTCATCTAAAGTTTTCAACAGAACAGCTCCCCTTGGCTATTCAGGCCTGAAAATGCGGCCCCAGCCAACCAGGCGATGGGCATCGACGCCTGCCAATTCCAGGGCGCGCAGGACGACCACGGAAATGCTGTCATAAATCGTTACCCCCAATTCGGCCTCCAACCGTTCCGCCAAGGCTGCACCACGCATGTTGGTGCAGATGATGGAGATGGCTTCCGCCCCTTCGGCTGCGACCTCACGGCACATGGCTTCAACTTCGGCCTCCGTCACCTCTGAAAAGGCATAATTGTCGCTGATGCCGAGATGGCGTTCGGCTATACAATTAAACCCTGCAGCTTGATAATTGCTTAATATGCGGGCCTGAACATCGTCTGTGTAAGGTGTGACCAGACCAAATTTTGTAATCCCATGTCGGCGGAACAAATCATTGTTGGCCAGGATGGAGGTGGTGGCAGGAGCGTGGGTGTTTTCTGTAATACGGGCGCAAAGCGCCTCGTCATTATCGAACCCCAACCAACCTGCGGAGGTGCCATTCCAGGCGATGGAATGGCATTTTGCATCGCCCAGCAGGTCGGCGGCAGCAAGAAATCGATCATGGTCAAATTGTGCCAGGCCTTTATCGGACAAGGATATCTCGGTGACTTTAAAGCGGCTGAAATGGGCGGTGACTTCGTCCAGGCCCGCCAGCATGGCGGTGGTCGTCGGCTCCAATACTGTGTTTGAAGAAGGGGTCAGCATGCCCAGGATGATACGGTCGGACAGGTCAGGCATTTTTCGTCTTCTCCATTAATGCGGATTTTTTGCTGGGCGGGCGCAGTAACATGCAGCCGGCGATAAAGGCGGGCACGCCAATGATCATAAAGCCATAGTTGAAGCCGCCACCATTCGCCAGAATGAAGCCATATAGGGCGGGATAACCCATCATGGCAATGTAACCCAGGGACAACACGCCCCCCGTCAGGCTGCCAACCTGTCCGGGCGGGGCCAGACGCGCAACCTCTGCCAATAGAACGCCGTGCCAGCTAACGGCCGTGGCGGAAAAAGCGCAGGCGGCAATCAGGACCAAGGTTAGGCTCCATTCATCCGTGATCAGGCCCGTCATGACGCTGGACCCTGCAATGCCCAGGCCCAGCAGGGCCAGCATTTTGCGCGGCGCGATGAAGCTGCTCGCCAACCAGCCCCAAAAGATGCGTGCCACGACCGCAACAACCTGGCTTGCCGCGAATACTTGCCCCGCGACAGTCAGTTCGTAGCCCAGGCCTTCCACCAGGAAGAGCACGAAAAAGGCTGCGAAGACGGCCTGCGCGCCGACAAAGGTAAACATGGCAAAGCTGATTTCGCGGATTTTCGGGTGGCTGAAGACCATGCCAACCGTGCGCAGCAATTCGGTATTCGGCATCAAGGATCGATCTTTTTGCCGATGTTCATCGAAACGGGCGCGCCAGGGCTGCAGCAGAAATGATGCGACAATGCACATTAAGCCGGAAATGACAAAAGCACCCCGCCAGTCTGTTGCAAGAATAAAAATGGGCACCAAAATTCCGGCCAGGATACCACCCAAGGGCACGCCGGTTTGTTTAATTGCGAATATCACCGGGGCATGGCGCGGGGGCGCGTAGCGGAACAACAGCTCTGACGATGCGGGCGTAGAGATCGCGCCAGAAGCACCAACGATCAATGCTGATAGGGCGAACATGGGGATCGTCCCGGCTGTGGCAATAAACAGGCCCAGGCCCATCACAACCAACGCCACCTGACTGACCCGCAGAGGGCCATACCGTTGAATAAAAGGGCCGCAGCCGATAGCAGAGAAAATGGCGACGCAATACAACGCCACGGAATAGGCCCCAACCAGGGCCGGGGATAGGTTCAATTCTTCCGCTATGACCGGTGCTGCGACAGGCAGCACCATTGTCGTCATGAAAGACAGAGACTGCTGCACCAACATGGTCAGGACGGCAATGGTCAACAGGCGTCCTGACGACAAGGGGTACTCCGTTTAGTTTAGGGGCAAACTCTACCGCGAACGTAGCTTCGGATCGAGCACATCGCGCACCGCGTCACCGAACATGTTGAAGGCGAACACGGCCAGTGTAATGGCCAGGCCTGGGAAGATGGCAACCCAGGGTGCGCTTTCGGCATATTCTTCCGCACCGCCCTGCAACATCAGGCCCCAGGCGGGGGTAGGTTCCTGCACTCCAAGGCCCAGGTAAGATAAAGATGCTTCCAACAGAATGGCCTGGCCGACAAACGTCGTCAGCATGATCAGGAACGGCGCCATGACGTTGGGTGCCATGTGGCGGAGGATAATGCGCTTGTGGGAAAAACCCATGGCGCGGGCAGCATCCACATAAGGGATTTCTCGGATCGCCAGGGCCGATGATCGCACCACACGGGCACATTGGGGAATAAAGGGAATGGTGATGGCGATAATCACATTCTCAACGCCAGTGCCCAATATAGAAACCACGGCCAGGGCCAGAATGATCAGGGGAAAGGCCATAAAGACGTCCATCACCCGTTGGAACAGCAGATCAAACAGACCGCCAAAATAGGCCGAGGCCACGCCAAGAACCAAGCCGGCGAAGGCACCGACAAAGGCGCAGACAAAGCCCACATATAATGCCGTGCGCGCGCCATAGATAATGCGGGTCAGTTGATCCCGTCCAAATTGGTCCGTGCCCAGCCAGTAAGTACTATTGGGTGCGGTCAACATGAACTCAAAGTCATTCGCCTCAGGATCAAAGGGGGCGATGAATTCGGCGAAGAAGGCCATGAACAGCATCATCAAAACGATAAATAACCCGGCGGCACCCATGGGTTGTTGTCGCGCCAAACTAAGGGCGGTCTTGTGCCAGGCACGTTGGTCCGTCAATTCTTCCAATGTGGCCGGTGCGGAATTGGGCAGTTCAGATACAGTCATTTTTCCCGCCCTCCCTAGCTGTACCTGATGCGTGGATCCAACCACGCATAGAGTACATCGGTGAATAGATTGGTTATAACAAATATCAGCACCACCAGCATGACCAACTGCTGGGTCAGGCTGAAATCGTGGTTCAGCACACTATCAACGAACAAACGTCCTAGGCCATTTAGATTAAAGACCTGTTCGGTGACCACCAGGCCGCCCATCAAAAAGGCAAATTCCAAAGTGATAATCGTCACCACCGGCAACATGGCATTTTTCAGGGCATGGCGGTTGATGACAATTTTTTCCAATAAACCCTTGGCCCGTGCGGTGCGCACGTAATCTTCGCGCAAAACTTCCAACAGGGCCGATCTGGTCATTCGGGTTGCGACGGCGGAATAGCGGTAGCCGGTGGCCACAGCCGGCCAGATCAATTGCGATAAATTGGCCCCCAGATCATCGAACGGCGAGGTATATTCTATGGGTGGCATCCACGGTTCACCAAACATAGCTTGGGTCGATATTAATAAGCCCAGAATAATCATTATGCCAAG
>JAPKBD010000443.1 GCA_028824965.1 Alphaproteobacteria bacterium
CAGTTTCACCAACACCACAACGGCTCTCACTTCCCATCATGTTGCCTTGGATGGCTCTCACCCGCCAGCATCCAGCCTTATTCAATAGTTATTCCTAACAGTCTGTTGTTGGCACATATGGTCCCTAATCCACCGCGCTGCTTGAGCGTTTGGCGGTGGCCATTGGCGATCATGTTCAGAAGGGACAGGCCCTCTTCGCAGATGACACGCCGGTAAAGTTGCTGGCCCCAGGCTCCGGTAAAACTAGAACCGCACGGCTTTGGGCCTATGTCCGCGATGAACGGCCCTGGGCCGGTGCCGGGCATCCCGCCGCATGGTATCGGTTCTCGCCCGACAGGAAGGGGGTTCGACCACTGGAACATCTGGCCGCCTACGAAGGCTTCATGCATGCCGATGGCTATGCCGGGTTCAATGAGCTCTACCGCACGGGCAAAGTGACCGAAGTCGCCTGCATGGCCCATATCCGGCGTAAGTTTGTCGATATTCACAAAGCCCAGGGATCGGCCATTGCCGAGGAGGCCATAAAACGTATCGCCAAACTCTATGGCGTGGAAAAGGACGTCCGGGGCCAACCGCCCGACCAACGAATAAATGCCAGGCAGTCCAGGTCCAAAGCCATCTTCGACGACCTGGAAACGTGGTTGCACACCCAACTGACCCGGATATCAGGCAAATCACCCTTGGCCGGAGCTATCCGCTATGCCCTGACACGCATGAAGAAGCTGCGGCCTTGGCTCGAACACGGCTTTCTGGAATTGGACAACAACACAGCTGAACGTTCCATGCGGCCTATCGCCCTGGGTCGTAAGAATTATCTGTTCATGGGATCCGAGGGCGGCGGCAAATCAGCCGCCATCGCCTACACGCTGATCGAAACGGCGAAACTCAACGGTGTTAATCCGCAAGCCTGGCTGACCGATGTACTTGGCCGTATCTCAGAGCACAAGATCACCAAGCTCGACGAACTCATGCCATGGCATTACGCTGAAGATTCAGCGTAACAGCCGATTTGGTTGCGTGATAGGGCGGGATCGCCGGGCGGTAACCTTCATGCGAATATTAGCCTTGCCCGAAGAGGTTGCGCATTGGTCGCTGACCACACTACGGGAGAAGCTAGTTAAGGTCGGGGCCAAAGTTGTCCGTCATGGCCGTTGTGTCACGTTCCAACTGGCCGAGGTCGCCGTGTCGAAAAGCTTGTTCCAGAAAATATCGGCCTTGATTGATGATCTACGCCGAAGCCCCGTCCCGGCGTAGGCCGGGGAAATTGACGGCAAGGTGGAAAAGACAGGAGAGATGTGTCTGGATGACGACAAAATTGGTCAAATGGGCTTCCCACAACGGCCAGATCATCAAATCGGGGCTGTCGGAGGGAAGCAGAGAGGAATTTCTTCCGTCGGTGGTGGGGGTCGTCTAAGATTGGCTCCGATACGAATGCTATCTGGGAAATACCAGTCTACTTAGAGAATTTCAGTTTTTTACGAAGGGGAATATTGGCATATGACGGACCTGATGGCACGTACGGCTCAGGCCGCATCTCTGAAATCGTTACTCGGCCTTTCGCAGCCGCCGCTGGCGATTTTATTTTCTTCCGAAGCACCTGCCGGTGTGCCGCGCTTCGATACACCGATGCCGACGGCGACGTCCGATGGTCGTACGGGTCGAGTCGCAGCGGGGTGCGTGTTCTGGGTAGAGGCTAGCAATAAATCGTTCACGACTGTTGCCGAAGATCACGGCAATTGCAGCGTCGGCTCTCTCACCCATGGCCTCAAGACACTGGAAGAGGCGGCGAGCGGCGCTGACGTGGCAGCGCTGGTAGAATCGGAATGGGTAACGCCCGAAGTCTTCCCGCAGATCGCTACCGTGAAGGGAAACCCAAACTTTGTGACGTATGGGCCGCTTGCCGAGGCACCATCGGACCCGGATGTCATTTTCCTACGACTGAACGGAAAGCAAGCGATGCTGCTGCATAGCGCCTGGCCCTCACTTCGTGTAGAAGGCAAACCCCAGTGCCATATTATCGCCATCGCCAAGGAAAGCGGCGAGATCGCGCTAAGTGTCGGGTGCATGCTGAGCAGGGTGCGTACCGGCATGAGCAACAACGACGTCACCTGTGCAATCCCCGCAGGCAAACTCACCGAGCTTCTTGATCGGCTTGAGACTTCAAACAACGCCGATCTGAAAGTAGCGGCTTACGCAAGTGAGGATAAGAAGCGCTTCACTTAGATTTACAAGCTCTGAGACCGTGCGTTGCGAGGGCTATACTTATGATAGATTCAAACGGTTGATCGCTATCTGCAACAGTGGCAGCACTAACCTCAATGCTGAGTTGGTCCGACAGGGCCGGGCGCCGAGCTAAAATCACCACCTCAAAAGCCTAAGTACTCCACCGCGAGATTTCACAGCCCATATTTTTGAGCTGCAGAACCCTTTATACTGAATGCGCCAACGCGCCGTCGCAGACTAAATTC
>JAPKBD010000444.1 GCA_028824965.1 Alphaproteobacteria bacterium
AATTTTATTTTAAACATGAAGCGTTTCTCTACTGCGGCGGCGCTGGTCATTGCCACGGGCGGGCCGTCGATACCAAAGATGGGGTCCAGCGGGTTTGCTTATGATCTGGCCCGACAGTTTGGCCTGAACGTGATCACGCCCCGCGCCGGTCTTGTGCCCCTGGTGTTTGATGCAGAGACGTTGGGCAGGCTTGATGGCCTGGCTGGCGTTTCTTTGGATGCAACGGCTAAGGCGGGCAAGACACACTTCACCGAGGCTTTGCTGTTTACCCACCGGGGTTTAAGCGGGCCGGTAATCCTGCAAATCTCGTCGTACTGGCACATGGGCGATGCCATCACCATCGATTTGCTGCCCGGCATGGATTTGTTCGAATTCATGAAGGATGCCAAGGCCAACCAACCCAAAAAAGATGTGCGGACGGTGCTGGCGACGCTGTTGCCCAAACGCCTGGCGCACCGGTTGGTGGAATGGGCGAAATGCGACAGCCGGTTGGCGGAAACCTCTGACAAGGCGCTGCGCCGCCTGGGCACTCAGATCAACGCCTGGCAGCTGACCCCCAGCGGATCGGAGGGGATGCGGACGGCGGAAGTCACGGTAGGTGGTGTGGATACCAAGGCGCTGTCATCGAAAACCATGGAGGTAACATCCACCCCCGGCCTCTATTTCATTGGTGAAGCGGTTGATGTCACGGGCCATCTGGGCGGCTTTAACTTCCAATGGGCCTGGGCATCGGGCCATGCCTGTGGCCAGGTCGTTTAATCGGTCATGTAATCGGTCGGGTCACCAATCGCTGTTTGAAAGATCCCGCAATTCGGCCATGACGTCTGGTTGGCGATAACAAAGGTTTTCCCGCTCGCCGGGATCAGCTTCCAAATCGTAGAGAAATTCAAAACCCCCATCCCACAAATATTTCCACTTCCCCCGTCGTACGGCGCGTTGGGCCCGGGCCCGCCAGTTATCATGCAGGGTCGGCAGATCAAGACGCCAATACAAACACCGTTCGCCCGACGACGCGTCAGCGGCAAGCAAATCACGGCCATCCAGGGCCTTGTCCGGTTTCAGCCCCGCCGTGGCCAGCAATGTCGGCGTTGTGTCCAGCAGGATTGACGGATCGGCACAGACAGACCCCGGCGCTTTATCTAGACCGTTGGGCCAACGCAGGATCATAGGCACCCGGATGCCGCCTTCCCAAAGGGTGCCAAAGCCATGAAAGAACGGCCCCTTGGTGGCCAGCTCCGCACCGCCATGATCGTAGGTCAGCATGACAACCGTATCATCGGCCAGGCCCTGTTCCTCTAATGCGCTAAGTATGCGGCCAACGGAATAATCCAGATGTTCGACCATGGCGACATAGTCTTCGCGGCTGCCGTTCTGCCAGGTATCAAAGCTATCAGGTTCGTCTTCACGCCCCGGTGGGGCATAGGGCGGCAGCCCGGCGTTGTATGAAACATAGAGGAAGAACGGATCGGCACTGTTTTGGTCAATGAAATCTACTGCGCTGTCAGTGAATATATCGGTGGTGTAACCGGGGCGCTCAACTGGGGTGTCGTTGGCATAAAGCGCGGGGGCACCTTCCCGTGTCTTGTGGGAGTAATAGTCGATATTCCAAAAATGGAAGCCAAGGAAGTCGTCAAAGCCATGGGCGTTCGGGCTGTCAGCTTCATCATAGCCAAGATGCCATTTGCCGAAAAGGGCCGTCCTAAATCCCGCATCCTTGAAATAGCGCGCCAGGGACTTTTCAGACACCGGCAAGCCAGGCTCACCCGGATAGATATTGTTTTCGATGCCGAGATGCCGCGGATAGCGCCCGGTTAGCATTCCCGCCCGGCTGGGCACACAGATCGGCGCGGGGGCATAAAAATCCGTATAGCGTATGCCTTGTTCGGCCAGCTTAGCGATATGCGGCGTGCGAATTTCCGAATGGCCAAAGGGTTCAATATCGCCATAGCCCATATAATCAAACACGATCAGGACGACGTGTTTACTGTTCTGACGGTTCATAATGTGGATACGTTCCTATTCTGCAAAACCGAGTTCTTTCATCGCACCTGCCATAATCGCGCGGGTTTGCCGGCTGCGAAAGGGGAAAGCTTCGAAATAGATAGATTGGGAGTATCGTTGGTTATTCTGTTGCACCTTGCCAACCCAATGTTGGGAGACTTCGTGATTGCCAGCCAGCTCATTAGACATAGCGGCGATCAAGCGGGCATGTACATGGGCGTTGGGGGCGGTGGCGGATTTGACAGCCCAATCTGCTGCATCGCTATATTCACCCCGGACGATGTGGGACATGGCACGCGCTGCCAGCATGGCATAGTGCGAAGGATCTATAGGGCTCAACGAAATTGCCTTCATGGCATTCTGTTCGCATGCCTCTCCCCTGCCATCCAGGAAATCAACAAAAGAACTAGGGGCTGACCCAGATAACTATGATTGATTTTCTTTAACCCACTGTTTTATCG
>JAPKBD010000445.1 GCA_028824965.1 Alphaproteobacteria bacterium
GATGAGGCGTGCGAGGGCCTGCCGCGTGCCCATGGCCGGCCCGGCCTGCATGCCTTTGCGGCCACCTTCGCGCTAGGTCTGGGGGGACATCACAGTTTGGGGGAGACCCTGGCAGCCCTGGTCACTGGATTTGAGGTCGGTGGTCGTATGGGTGAATATTTGCGCATTCGCCCCGGCATGCATGTGGACGGCATCTGGGGTACCTTTGGTGCGACGGCAGGCGCGGCCCGATTGCTGGGTTATTCGACGGCAACCACCATTGCTGCCCTGCAGGGCACGGCCTGCCAGCTGCCTTATAGCTTGTATCTACCCATCACCCATGGTGCCACCGTACGCAATGCCTATGTGGGGGAGGCGGCCCGGCGCGGGATATTTCAGGCCATGGCGGCCAATGCGGGCATAACCACGCCGCCCAAAGGTGCCATCGATGCCTTTGACCAAACTGCCCTAGCTTATGACGGGCCGGCTAAAACCTTAGCCCCGGTTGGTGAATGGCTGATCACCCAAGGCTATTTGAAGCCATATGCAGCCGTCCGCCATGTTCATTACGGTGCCCAAGCCGCTATTGAATGGCGAAAACAACAGGCTGCCGTGGATACAAGCAAAATTGCGTTGTTAGAGCTGTCGATCTATGGCGAGGCGATGACTTATTGCGGCAACCGCGCACCGACAACGCCGATACAGGCGCAATTCAGTTTAAGTTACGGCCTCGCCTGGGCCTTGACGGCAGGGGATCTGGGTCCCGATGCCTATCACGCCGCCAGCTTGACGGATGGGGAGGTCCGTCGCCTCGAGGACATGGTCCAAATCACTGAGGCACCGGAATACACCGCCCAAAACTTACGCGCTGCCCGTTTGACAGTCACCAGTTCCGATGGCACCTCGACCTTGGTGGTGGACGCGGTGCCCGGTGAAGTCGACATGCCCCTGCCGGCCGATGAAGTAGAAGCCAAATTTATCCGCTACGTCACGCCGATCCTGGGAGAAGACCAGGCGAACAAAATGGCCCAGGGCATTCTCAACGCGCCGCTGTCATCGCCTTTGGTGGATTTGCTCGATTCTTAAGAGTCAGAGCATTTCCTAGTCGGAATTGCTCTAATGCAGGCCGACGGCTTCTAATTCGTGTTCGTAGCAGGCTGCCAGCGCGGCGTCGCGATTGTCAAAGCCGGCCAGTTCCTTGCCATTGGCGCCATGGACGACATAGACAGTTTGTGCGTCGACCTGATGGGCGCGGATATAGGCGATATGGTCCTCGCCTAATATAGCCAAACCTTCACTGGATAAGGTCCGCAGACCCTCTTCGCGAATATCATTACGAATGTCGGTGCGAATGTCGTTTTTGGGGGTGTCCATGGCTTATCCCTCCTGCGCTTTTGTTGTCGTGGTTGAAACTGACAGCTTGCCATTGCTGCCGTCACTGCTGCCGCTGTTACTGGGTGGCCCGGCCGCAATCTCAATGGTGCGGGAGACGATTTCGGGCTGCGGCCGCACGAGATCGATGTGCAGCAAACCGTTGTCCAACGAGGCACCGGAAATCTCGATCCCTTCGGCCAGGACAAAGCTGCGCTGAAACTGCCGCGCCGCGATACCGCGATGAACATAAACCCGCTCTTCATCGTCTGCCTGACGGCCGCGGATGATCAACTGGTTGTCTTCAGCCGAAATTTGCAGGTCTTCGCGGGCGAAACCGGCGACGGCAAGGGTAATGCGCAGGCCGTCCGACTGGCCGTTGGATTGGCCGTTCGTCGCGATGCGTTCGATGTTATAGGGGGGATAGCCGTCGTTGGCGGATTTTGCCACACGGTCCAGCAATTGTTCAAAATGGTCAAAACCCAAAAGCAACGGGCTGTTAAAAGCAGATAGTCTATTCATGGTGCCACCTCCTCCTGAATGAGCGGGCATGGCGGTCCTATGGCAATAGGTCCAACACCAGTACATATTCTGTTCAAGCAAACCCCGGGGCCGTCACGATAAGGCGCGGTCCCATAGGCGTCTGCACGCGACCCGGAACGGCATCGCGCATCCAATATGTAGGGGCAGATATATGCCAGTGCAAGGCATCCTGTACTGGTAGAGAACATTTGTTCACTGTATATACTATATTTGTTCTAAATATGAGTCGTGATCTATGACAAATGAAGATGATAAATGAAACTGGGCCTCGCTTGGAGGAGTTGGCCCGCCAGGACGTTCCGGTCGCGGCATGGTGCCTTGCGTGCGGCCATCATGCCGTTCTGGCGGTGGCAGGCCTGTGCGCGCGCATGGATGGGCGTACGGCTGTGGTGGCGGTGGCGCGACGTATGTCGTGCAGTGCATGCGGCAGCCGAGCCATCGAAACCCGCCCGCATTATGCCGGCCTGGGGGTTGTTGCGGGGCATCGCTGGCACGAAGATTGATACCAAGATGCGGTGATAAGATTCTTCATTGCCGCGGGTGGGCAAATCCCTATAC
>JAPKBD010000110.1 GCA_028824965.1 Alphaproteobacteria bacterium
TATCATAATTATGAAATAGCTAGTATTATATTATAATTATTCTCATTTTTGGTGCATTTTATTGTTGAATTATCAAATTATACTGATAATCATCAAACTGCCTGTGGATGGTCGTCTGCCGGTAAAATTGTACGAAGAAAATATGACAGAGCTAGACAGCGGTAACGCGGCTGGTAGCGTTTCCTATTGCCATGAGGAATCCTTGCAGTTTGCGACGCATATGCTGGCATTGCCGCGGCAGGATTTCTGTCCTTTGCGCAGTGCGTTTGATCCTGTCGATATTCCATTCCTACTGCCACGCATAATATTGCGTGACCGTGAAGCGGACGGAACCTATCGCTATCGATTGGTCGGCACGGAACTCCAGGCATATTTTGGCCAGGAATTAACCGGGAAAACATTGGGAAGCTGGATAGGAGACCGAGCCGTCGGCCCGCTGCAGGCGGCTTTTGACCGCACGCGCGAACAACCGTGCGGACTGGTCAATATTCTGAAAATTACCTATGGCTCCGATCCAACGACTTTGTTGTAATGTGTGACGTTCCCCCTGGCGGGGCCGTCGCTGGCACAATCAATTTCCCACGTTGCCATATTGGATCGGCCCGCAGATTTAAGGCAGGTGCAGATGGCTCAAGCCGGCAATATGAGCCGGATGGTTGGCATTGATCTTGGTGCCGGGGTGGCTGATTTCTCCGATATTACCTGGTGATTACATCTCCATTTAATTTTATGCCGTAATGACCCGTATGGGGGCGTCGTTCAACCAGGCGGCAATGTCTTCCACGGTCTCCACATGAAATTGCGTCAGGTTCTCTTCCGTTACATAGGCCATGTGCGGCGAAATAATAACATTCTCCAGGCTTAATAGTGGATGGTCTTTGGGCAAGGGCTCAATGTCATAGACGTCCAGGGCGGCCCCGCCGATACGCTCGTCCTGCAGGACCTGCAACAACGCGCTTTCGTCTACGATTGGCCCCCGGGACGTATTCACTAGGTAGGCATCGGGCTTCATCAAAGCCAGGTCCTCGGCCCCGATCAGGCCACGGCTGCGTTTCGATAGGATCAAATGGATAGAAACAATATCCGCCTGGCTAAATAATTCCGCCTTCGAAACAAGCTCTGCTCCACATTCCTTGGCGCGCTCTGCCGTTAGATTTTCCGACCAGGCAATAACCCGCATATTGAAGAATTTCGCGATGGCCGCCGTACGCGCGCCCAAACGACCCAAGCCGACCAAGCCTATGGTGCGACCCGCCAGGTCCCAACCCACGGACGTCTGCCATTTGCCTGCACGGGTGGCTTTGTCTTCTTGTGGGATCTGACGCACAACCGCCTGGATCAATGCCCAGATCATTTCCACCGTCGATTCCAAACTACCGGTGGTGCCACATACCGTGACGCCGTGATCTGCGGCTGCCGCCATATCGATGGCCCCGTTACGCATGCCCGTGGTGACCAGCAATTTCAGGTTCGGCAGACTTTCGAACAGGGCGCGGGGAAAGGGCGTACGTTCCCGCATGGCCGCCAGCACCTCAAAAGGTGCCAGACGGGCCGCGACTGCATCCACATTTGCCTCGTTATCGTCGAATACCGTGATCTCCACGTCACCCGGCAGGCTGGACCAGTCCGCCATCTCCAGGGCGACCCGTTGATAATCATCCAAAATCGCCAGTTTGGTCGCCATGTCTACGCCTCCTGCTTCTCAATTCGATATTTCTGTGACGCGGGGATCAACAACAGATTGGCGAATGTCCCCATGAAGCTGTCATCCAGCTCCTTGGTCAGACCAAAGGCAATGGGGCGCAGGGCGTACATTGCCTTGCCTGCAGCTGTGGCACCATAGAACCAGTCGTTCATCTCTTTCCCGGAATTCTGGCCGGGTTGTGCCCCAGCCGCCTCCCGATAGAATGCCTTTAGGTCTTCAACTGCGAATTTCAGACACTGCCCTAAAACCACATCATCGCGCGGGTTGTCGGGCGTCTCTCCATCCAGAAAGGCGCAGACAAAATCCTTGGCTTCAGCGATCGTCATGCCGCTAATACCCACCGTCGTGCGCCCCCGCTCCCGCAAGGCGGTGTCATACCAGGTCGTCAGGCCGCCAATCTCTGCCTCCATGGCGGCTTTGAACCCGCCGCCCGCTTCCAGATCGGCGGGAGGTGGGGGCAGATTGATGGGGCAGAACCATCCTTCACCATTTTCGGCCCCAGCGGCATCGGTGACATTGGGGGCATCGTCGGGGAAATCCTCCAGCAACACCGGACCGTCGTCCCGCTCCAGCAAAGCCAGTGCAGCACGCAGGACCTTTGTTTG
Source organism: Alphaproteobacteria bacterium (assembly GCA_028824965.1). Lineage (GTDB taxonomy): Bacteria > Pseudomonadota > Alphaproteobacteria. The sequence goes on from JAPKBD010000110.1 coordinate 2,311, forward strand.
AAAGGCTGGATCGTTCGGTGGACCCATAGGGCGACCCATTTCGAACGGCACCCACAGGGCCCTGGGTGGTTTTGTGTTCTCAGTCTGTGGTCGGATCAGGCTGATCTGGGTTGTTGCCAGGCCTTCGTCTTCCAGAAAATGTGCCAGCCCGCCCACGGCGCGCGTACACAAAGGTCAAACAGGAAGCAGAAAGACGCTATCAACCCCATCGGCCTTTAAATGCCCGGCCAGGGTGCGGGCATCCTCCTCCATGGCTATAGGGTCGGTCGACCCCATAAATGCGTAGTGATATTTGCCTACCGATGCGATCTCTCCCGCCGCCGCCATTTCGTGCAGACGATCCCGCGGCAGCACCACGTTCAAATCCTGCTCAAAGCCGGAACGGTCAAAATTGGTCGAGACGTGCCCCATGACCAAATCTTTATCCGGGGTGTCATCAGCGATAACCCGGTAGCTGCCGGTGCCCAGCAGAAATGGTTGATCGTCCCGATGCTGTAGGGCAGCGGTGGAGATCATGGCGACACGGCGCTGTTGTAACGGCGGCCCATTGACCCAGGGCTGGGTTTTGAAATCAGGGCAGGGAATGGTCCCTAGGTGGGAGCGTTCAGGTTCATCAAGATCAGCAAGTCGTACCACAGTTTTCTCCTTATTTAATTTGTAGAACCCCAGACACCAACCTGGGCGCTACCCAGCACTACCCAATGCTCCACGGGTGCGCAGGTCGGCGATAGCGGCCTCGTCGTAACCGGCCTCAGCCAGAATTTCCAATGTGTGTTGGCCTATATCTGGCGCTGGAAGGGGCGCCTGTTTCGCGGCACCCTCCACCCAAATAGGGCTGTCGATGGTCAGGTCCGCACCGATGTTATCTTCCGCGCCTCGCACTGTCACGCCGCTGGCCAGGGCTTGTTCGCTGGTCACGATATCGGCCGTTTTGGCCACTTCACCAACCGTGATCCGCATTGCGTTAAAGACTTTGCGCCAATGGGCCATGTCCTCTTTGGCGAATATCTCATCCAGCATAGCGATCAACATCCGGGCATTTTTTTGCCGGTCCGCTTGTGTGGCAAAGCGGGGATCATCGACCAATTCCGGGTGGCCGATGGCACTGGGTATGCGGCCCCATTCCTTTTCCTCATTCGCTGCCGTCAGGATGAACCAGCGTTGGTCCTTGCAGCGATAGTGATTGGACAAGGCATTGGCCGCATCCTTGCGGACGGGACGCATGGGCACCTCCGCACCACACAGGGCAGCCTGGGCCATGAAGGCGTTGGCAAAAAATCCATTCGCCAGTAACGAGGTGTGGACCATACCGCCCTTGCCCGTACGTTCCCGGCGATACAACGCCAGCATGATCGCCGATAACAGGGCCATGCCTGTCGGATGATCACCCATCCCGGCCATGGACCGGGCCGGCTCACCTTCAGGGTCAGGACGCACCAGATCCATCAACCCGCTGCGGGCCCAATAGGCAGTGGTGTCAAAGCCGGTGGTCCCGGCCTCTGGCCCGGTTTCGCCATAGGCTGACATGGAGGCATAGATCAGGCGTGGGTTCAGAGATGCGAGATCTTCGTAGCGCAGGCCAAGTTTTTCCCGCACCGTTGGCATGAAGTTGGTCACAAAGACATCCGCCTCGGCCACCAGCTTGTACAAAACCTCGCGCCCCGCATCGGTGCTCAGATCCAGGCTCAAACCACGCTTGGTGCGATTGTCCATCAGCCAATGATAGGGGGCCTCTGATTGGGGCATGCCGGCCATTTGGGTGATATTGCGGTAGCCATCGCCCAAAGGTGGTTCAAGCTTGATCACTTCAGCACCGAAATCGGCCATAATCGTGGTCGAAATCGGCCCTGCAATAAAACTGGCAACATCCAAAACCTTGATGCCTTCAAGGATCATCGGCTCTTCACTCATTCGGTACGTCCTCCAACCGCGACAACATTTTGCTTTTATCTTTGTTAGCACCATAGAGCGGTACCTGGGAATGGCAACGGTTCCACCTTGACTGCCCCCAGCTTCATTGGCAGCCTGATTGTTTCGCTTAGCATGGCCGATAGTTGGCAGGGGACCGCGACGGGGTAAGTGAATGCAAATTGGCGAAAATCAACTGACGAATAACAAAAAAGATGGAGGCATCATGAAAAAGCTACTGACAATTTTAAGCGCCAGCGCAGTTTTGCTGGCCGCAACAACTACGATGGCCATGGCCGCAGATAAAATGCCCGCAGTCGTCTTTGACATGGGTGGCAAGTTCGATAAATCCTTTAACCAAGGCGTTTATGATGGGGTCGAAAAGTTCCGCAAGGAAACCGGCATCAAATACCGGGAATTCGAAGTGAAAAACCCCACCCAACGGGAGCAGGCTATACGCAAGATGGCACAGCGCGGCTCTGACCCCGTGCTGGGTGTCGGGTTTGCTCAAGCCTCGGCCATTGAAAAGGGCGCCAAGGCATTTCCCAAAACCCGGTTCACCATCATCGACATGGTGGTGATGCAGCCTAACGTACAATCCATCGTCTTTAAGGAGCACGAGGGTTCCTTCCTGGTCGGTGTCCTCGCCGCCATGGCATCAAAGACCGGCAAAGTCGGTTTTGTTGGCGGGATGGATATCCCCCTGATCCGGCGTTTTGAATGCGGCTATATTCACGGCGTGAAACACGCGAATGCATCCGCCACTGTGTACGCCAATATGACTGGCACCACGCCATCAGCCTGGAACGATCCCACCAAGGGTGCAGAGCTGGCGAAAAGTCAGTTTGACCGGGGCGCCGATGTGATTTTTGCGGCTGCGGGCGGCACGGGTATTGGCGTCTATCAGGCGGCCAAGGATAACGGCAAGTACGCGATTGGGGTTGATTCCAATCAAAACCATTTGCATCCAGGCACCATGCTGACATCGATGTTAAAGCGCGTTGATGTGGCCGCCTACAACACTTTCAAAAGCGCCAACGATGGTAGCTGGAAATCCGGCATCCAGGTATTGGGTCTGAAAGAAGGCGGCATCGACTGGGCCTTGGACGAACATAACAAGGCGCTGATCACCCCTGCCATGATGGCCGCGATGGATAAGGCGAAGGCTGAAATCATCTCCGGCAAGATCATGGTGCATGATTACATGTCAGACAATAAGTGCCCGAAATAGGCACACATGTCACGACTGACATTGCGGTGGTTGGGCGTCCCCGGTAGGCGGTTATTTTGACCGTCGCCGGGGGGGCAACCTCTTCGGGCACCGGGCATCCGGCCCCTGCGATCCAGCTGCGCGGGATCAATAAGCGTTTCAGCCCGGTACATGCGAACCGGGATGTGAACCTGGTTGTGCCCGCCGGCACCATTCACGGTATCGTCGGTGAAAACGGTGCGGGCAAATCCACATTGATGTCTATTCTGTACGGCTTTTATCAGGCCGATAGCGGCGTGATCGAAGTGGGCGGGCAGGTTTGTCCCATCAATAGTCCCGAAGATGCCCTGGCAGCAGGCATTGGCATGGTGCATCAGCATTTCATGTTGGTGGATGTCTTTTCGGTTTTAGAGAACATATTGCTCGGTGCGGAAGGCGGCCCACTGTTGGCCCCCGGCATGGCAGCGGCGCGAAAGGAAATCGCGCGGTTGGAGGCGGATTATGGCCTGGAGGTTGACCCCGACGCCCTGGTCGGCGATCTGGCGGTCGGTCTGCGTCAACGGGTGGAGTTACTAAAGGCCCTGTATCGCGGCGCGAACATTTTGATATTGGACGAACCGACCGGGGTCCTGACCCCGCAGGAGGCGGACCGACTGTTCGAAATCCTGCGCGCCATGCGCGACCGCGGCGTGACGGTGATTTTAATCACCCACAAGCTTCAGGAAATTATGGCCATCACCGACAATGTCTCTGTCATGCGGGCGGGGCAAATGGTGGCGCATCGGGAAACCGCACAAACCACGAGGGAGGAACTGGCCGAACTGATGGTGGGCCGGAAGGTGTTGTTGCGGGTGGAAAAATCTGTTGCCGCACCTGGCGATGCGCTCCTGCGGGCCGATGGGTTGAGTTTAATCGATGCCGCGAAGGTCACCCGTCTGGATGGGGTCAGCCTGGATCTAAGGGCGGGCGAGATCGTTGGCATCGCCGGTGTAACCGGAAATGGTCAAAGTGAGCTGTTGGAGGTGCTGTCCGGTATTCTGCCGCCCAGCCGGGGCCGCTTCACGGTTCATGATCGCGCGATCGACCAAGATCACCCCTGCACGCCGGAGGAGATGCGTGATTTGAACCTGGCCCATGTGCCCGAAGATCGCCAGCGTATGGGCATGATATCGGCCTTTGCTGCCTGGGAAACGGCGATCCTGGGTTATCACTGTGATCCCGCCTATACGGGCCCCATATTGTTGAAGACCAATGCAATTATTGATGACACGGACGGCAAGATGGCGCGCTTTGATGTGCGGCCTGCCGACCCACAATTAACTTCCGATAGTTTTTCGGGTGGCAATCAGCAAAAGTTGGTCCTGGCGCGAGAGATTGAACGGCAGCCGGATATCTTATTGGTCGGCCAACCCACCCGTGGCGTTGATATCGGTGCTATCGAATTTATCCACCAGCAATTGATCGATATGCGGGATGCGGGCTGCGCCGTGCTTTTGGTTTCTGTGGAGCTGGAAGAGATTTTGTCCTTGAGCGACCGCATCCTGGTGATGTTTGAAGGGCGCATTGTTGGTGAAGTTGCTGCAGCGGATGCGGACGCCCGGATCATCGGCTTGATGATGGCCAATGCCCATGAAAAAGCGGAAACAGAGGGTGCTGCCGCCCATGGCTGACCCATCGTCCAAACTGCCCACCTGGGTTGACGTCGGGTTGCTGCCCTTGATCAATGTGGCACTGGCTTTTGTCGTTTCGGGATTGCTCATCGCCGCCCTGGGCCAGGACCCGTTTGAGGCGACCTGGATCATGCTGCGTGGTGCCTTTGGCTATGAGGAAAGCCTAGGCTACACCTTTTATTACACCACCAATTTTATCTTCACCGGGCTGGCCGTGGCCGTGGCTTTCCATGCCGGGCTGTTCAACATCGGTGGCGAAGGTCAGGCCTACATCGGCGGGTTGGGGGTGGCGATTGCCTGCTTGGCCCTGGATCAATATCTGCCGTTCGGTTTGTTGTTGCCGATTTGCATTCTGGCGGCGGCCCTGTTCGGGGCCGGTTGGGCCTTTATCCCCGCATACCTGCTGGCCAAGCGTGGCAGCCATGTGGTCATCACGACCATCATGTTCAATTTCATCGCTGCCTCATTGATGGTCTATCTGCTAGTCAACGTGATGATCAAGCCGGGGCAGATGTCGCCCGAAAGCCGGGAGTTCACCTCTAATGCCTGGCTACCGTACATGCACGAAGTCCTCGGCTGGTTCGGGTGGGAGGTGGCCCAGTCGCCCTTGAACCTATCGCTGCTCTGGGCTTTGGTCTGCTGCGTCCTCGTGTGGGGTCTGATTTGGCATACCCGCTGGGGCTATGAAATTCGCGCTGTGGGTGCCAATGCGGATGCTGCCGTCTATGCGGGCATCTCGCCCTCGAAAATTATTATTCTGGCCATGTGCCTTTCTGGAGCCTTGTCGGGCTTTGTCGGCATCAATGAAATAATGGGGGTGCAGCACCGTTTGTTGCTGGATTTCGCCGCTGGTTATGGTTTTACAGGTATCGCCGTGTCGTTGATGGGGCGGAACCACCCCGTCGGGATCATTTTGGCCGCTTTGTTGTTTGGTGCCTTGTATCAGGGCGGGGCGGAATTAGCGTTTGAGAATTCAGCCTTTTCACCTGATTTGATCGTCGTCATCCAAGGCCTGGTGGTGTTGTTTTCCGGCGCGCTGAGCTACATGCTGCGCGGCCCCATGGAACGTTTGTATCTACGCCTCTCCCCCGGCAGGCTGGTGGAGGGATAGGGGAATGGGCGAAGATTTCCTGCTGATCATCCTGACATTCGATGCCACCATCCGGGTTTCCGTACCCCTAATTCTGGCTGCCCTGGCAGGCCTTATAGTGGAGCGCTCCGGCGTCATCGATATTGGGCTGGAAGGAAAAATGCTCGCCGCCGCCTTTGCTGCTGCCGCCGCCGCCTACGCCACAAATTCCGCCTGGTTGGGACTGGGGGCGGGCATTGTCGCCTCCGTCCTGTTGGCGCTGCTGCACGGCTTTGCCTGTATTACCCATCGGGGCAATCAGATCGTCAGCGGTGTTGCCATCAACATTCTGGTTTCGGGCCTGACGGTGTTGCTGGGTATTTCCTGGTTTTCCCTGGGTGGGCAAACCCCGCCCCTGACCGGCGATGCCCGGTTTAAGTCCCTGACGTTTCCAGGCGCTGAGGCGGTCCGCGACATACCCGTACTGGGTCCGATCTATAGCGAGTTACTATCGGGCCATAATATTCTAGTCTATCTGGCATTTTTGACCGTGCCCATGGTCTGGTGGCTGGTCTATCGCACCCGCTTCGGTTTGCGCCTTCGCGCCACGGGAGAGAACCCTGCTGCAGTGGATACGGCGGGCATCTCCGTGATCCGCATGCGCTATCTCGCCCTGATCCTGTGCGGCATATTATGTGGGATTGCAGGCAGCTATTTCTCCACCGGTCATGGCGCGGGTTTTCTCCGCGAGATGACCGCCGGTAAAGGCTTCATCGCCCTGGCCGCCATGATTTTCGGCAAATGGCGTCCGGTCCCGGTTTTGTTCGCTTGCCTGCTGTTTGGTTTCCTGGATGCCATCGCCATCCGACTGCAAGGTGTCGAGCTGCCCCTGATTGGAGAAATGCCGGTTCAATTCATCCAAGCCTTACCCTATATACTTACTGTCGTGCTATTGGCCGGTTTTATTGGCCGGGCCATTGCGCCCAAAGCTTCGGGCGTACCTTATGTGAAGGAGCACTGAAGGGAATGGGGAAGGTCATGACCGACAAAATGCTGCAAGCTGCCTGCGCCGCGCGCGACAAGGCGCACGCCCCTTATTCGAAATTTAAAGTAGGTGCCGCCATTCGTGGGGAGAGCGGGCGGATCTTTACCGGCTGCAATGTGGAAAATGCCGCCTACCCTGAGGGGTGGTGTGCTGAAACCTCGGCCATCGCGGCCATGGTGTTGGCGGGTGATACGAATATCATGGAGGTCCTGGTGGTTGGCGTCAGTCCCGAACCGGTCACGCCGTGCGGTGGGTGCCGTCAGCGCATTCGTGAATTTGCCACGGCCTTTACACCGATCCACATTGCCTCACCCGAGGGGGTGCAACAAACCGTGACCTTGTCGGAGCTGCTGCCACACTCATTTGGGCCCGACAATTTGCCATGACGGCGTTGGAGGTCATTCAGCAGCGGCAGCCGGGTTTCAAGCCACGGGTCGGTGTGATTTTAGGCTCCGGTCTGGGTGGGTTGGCGGCACAATTGGATCAGGTCGCCACCATTTCCTATGACGATCTTCCGGGCTTCCCGAAGGCTGGGGTCAGTGGCCATCAGGGCGCATTGTTACTGGCCCATGCGGGCGGCACGCCTGTCGTCTTGCTGCAGGGGCGGGCGCATCTATATGAAGACGGCCGGGCCGATGCTATGGCAATTCCCGTGCGGACCTTGGCGGAACTGGGGTGTGAGGCGCTGGTGGTGACCAATGCAGCCGGTGGCCTGGATGATGATATGATGCCGGGCAGCATCATGTTGATGACCGACCATATCAATTTCACGGGACAGTCACCCTTGTTTGGGATGCCCGGCGATGACCGCTTTGTTGATATGAGCGTCGCCTATGATGCAGAGCTGCGGCAGCGCATTCTGGCCCTGGCGGCGGAGATGGATTTGCCCCTGCACCAGGGCGTCTATGCCTGGTTCACGGGGCCGAATTTCGAAACGCCTGCGGAAGTCCGTGCCGCCGGCATCCTAGGTGCCAACGCGGTTGGTATGTCCACGGTGCCGGAGGTGATCCTGGCCCGTCACGCCGGAATGCGGGTTGCGGGCCTGTCCATCATCACCAACCGTGCCGCGGGGATGAGCGATACGCCCCTTAGTCATGAACAAACCAAAACCAACGCCGCTCTGGCGACAGATAACGTACAACGCCTATTGACCGCTTTCCTGTCGGGGTATGGGGGAGCTGGGAGATGAACCTGCTGGCCGGGGAAATCATCCGCCGCAAACGGGATGGTGAGGTGCTGTCGGAGGCAGAGATCAATTTTATGGTCGCCGGCCTGACGGACTGCTCCATCGGCGATGGAGCCAGTTGCTCCATCGGTGATGCGCAGATCGCGGCCTTTGCCATGGCAGTGTTTTTCCAGGGCATGACCATGGACGAACGCATTACCTTAACCCAGGCCATGACCCGGTCCGGTAAAGTCATCGACTGGTCCGGCCTGAACCTGCACGGGCCTGTGGTGGATAAACATTCCACGGGCGGTGTGGGGGATAAAATCAGTTTGATGCTGGCCCCCATTATTGCCGCCTGTGGTGGCTTCGTGCCCATGATATCCGGGCGGGGCCTGGGTCATACGGGCGGCACCCTGGATAAACTGGACAGCATTCCAGGCTACAACAGCCTACCCGATATGTCCTTGTTTCAGGACACGGTGCGGTCCGTGGGCTGCGCCATTATTGGGCAGACGGGGGACCTGGCCCCTGCCGATGGACGGCTGTATTCGATTCGGGATGTTACGGCGACGGTGGAATCCATTCCCCTGATCACCGCCTCCATCCTATCGAAAAAACTTGCTGCCGGTCTGGATGGACTGGTGATGGATGTGAAAACCGGCAGCGGTGCCTTCGCCGCCAAACGTGATATGGCGCGCGACTTGGCGGAAAGCATCTGCACCGTAGCGACAGGTGCCGGGTTGCCAACCCGCGCCCTGATCACGGACATGGACCAGGTGCTGGGCCGCAATGTGGGCAATGCATTGGAAGTGGCGGAGGCGGTGACGTTTCTGCAGAACAACAACCCGGACCCGCGTATGACCGAATTAGTTTTGGCCCTGGCGCGTGAGATGCTGGATCTGGTTGGCCTGGATGCGGACCCTGCCGCGGCGCTGTATAGCGGCCGTGCGTTGGAGATTTTCGCCCGCATGGTTCACCAACTTGGCGGTCCAGAAGATTTCGTCGACGATGTGCCGAAATATTTGCCGGGCGCACCTGTGATCAAACCGTGCCTGGCAGCGGTCTCGGGCATTGTTAGTGCGATGGATGTTCGTCGGATTGGCGTTGCGGTTTTGGCCATGGGGGGCGGTCGCCGGGATACCGCTGACATCATCGATCCCAGGGTGGGTTTGACGGGCGTTGTTGCGACGGGGGCAAAGGTTGAAAAAGGCCAACCCCTGGCCATGGTTCATAGCGCCCGTGAGGATCAGGCCGATGTGGCGATTGCTGAATTGCTGGCGTCGATCACTATCTCAGACGGTGCGGCGGGCCCGGCAAATCCTATCGTTTTGGAACGGGTGGCCGGGATATGAGCCGGGCCTTTATATTGGTAATGGATTCATTTGGTATTGGTGCCAGCGCCGATGCGGATACGTTCGGCGATGGGGGTGCGGATACCTTTGGCCATATAGCTGCTGACCGTCCCCTCACTCTGCCAAATCTGGCGCGCCTTGGTTTGGGCCGGGCCGCCGCTGCGTCAACCAATACACCGGCGCTGGACCTGGGCTTTGATGGCGACGTGACGGGTGCTTGGGGCTATGCGGTGGAACAAAGCCGGGGCAAGGATACGCCCAGCGGACATTGGGAGATGGCGGGTTTGCCGGTACCTTTTGATTGGGGGTTCTTTCCCAGAACCACGCCGTGTTTTCCCGAGGCATTGATCGAGCGATTGGTGGATCGCTGTGACCTGCCGGGCATTCTAGGCAATTGCCATGCCTCAGGCACCGAGATCATCGCCGACCTGGGGGCAGAACATATCCGGACCGGCAAACCGATTTGTTATACCTCTGCCGACAGTGTGCTTCAGATTGCCGCCCATGAGGAACATTTCGGCCTGGCGCGTTTGTATGATCTGTGCGCCG
>JAPKBD010000446.1 GCA_028824965.1 Alphaproteobacteria bacterium
ACGCTGTTATTGAATATTCTAGCCATACCGTTTTATCTGATTGCGTTATTGTTTCCTCCACTTTTTGCCTGTATTTTCTATGGCTTAAACGGTTATCTTCTGTCTCGAGAGTATTTTGAGCTTGTAAGCCTTAGGCATGAAGACGTAAAAGCGGCCCGACAGTTGCGTAAAGCAAATGGGCTCAGGGTTTTCATGGCTGGCGTTGTTATTGCATTTTTGATCACGATCCCAATTGTGAATTTATTTGTGCCAATTTTGGCAACCGCGTTCATGTTGCATATTTTCAAGGCTTTGCAGGGCCGCCAAGCAAAAGATATCATATCCTGATGTTTTGGGATGCGATGTACCGCGAGGCTCAAGACGAACTGTGCGACGAGATATAAGACTGTTTGTGGGCCATATTACGGGACCTGCATGAATTTGAACGATAGAAATAGGAAGTAGGCCATGGCCAACGAAGAGGAAAGTTCGCAATCCACATCGGCATTCCGGCCAGAAATTACCCGCCGTCTGCCCGATTTACCTGGCGTGCCGCTGCGGGCTGGGCTGTCTTCAGGTCAGACCGATAGTGGTAAAAAATTGGTTGTTGGCCGGGATATCGTGCTGAACGGCCAGATCACGGCATGTGACCAATTGGTGGTCGAGGGCCGGGTTGAAGCCGAATTGGAAAATTCCCAATCCATCGAAGTGGCCGAGACCGGCTATTTCAAAGGCTCTGCCGCAATTGAAGAAGCCGTCATCAGTGGCCATTTCGAGGGCAATCTGACTGTACGCGGAGAATTGACCGTTAAGGCCAAGGGCCGAATTGAGGGCGATGTCCGCTATGGCAAGTTGTGCATTGAATCCGGTGGCGAGATTGTCGGCACATTAGAGGTGCTGTCGCCAGGCGGGGGTGCATCTGTTGCCGGTTCTGGTGGCGCAGGGACGGGCGGAAAAAGTTGAATACTGGCGGTTTAGTCCCCGATATGACAAAGGTGGGTATGGCGAAGACGGGTATAAGGGTTGTTTGCCCGTTGGCTCTGATTCTATGGCTGGCAGCGTGCGCCGGCGATCAGGTCGCAGTGCCAAGGAATTTTGAAACAGTGGCGAAGCCGGTCGCCAAAGCGCAGGGCCTCCCAGGGCCTCAGGGGGCAGTTGTTGGTGTTTCAAGCAATAGGCATGACGACACTGCGATCCCTGATGGGGTGCGCCAACCCGCGTTGAAAACCCCTCAAGCACAGCCGCAAGCCATAAAACCTATTCTGACCCCAGCGGCGAAACGACCGGCTTCACTGCCGAAACCGCCCCCGGCTAAGGTTCCCCCCCTTATTCCCATCCCGACCCCGGACCTGCGGCAATTGGTCGGCCTGGATCGCGGGGAATTGAGCGCATTGCTGGGGAAGCCCATCCTGCGCCGTAATGAGCACCCGGCTGAGGTCTGGCAATATGGTGCCGGTCAATGCGTATTGCACGTATTTTTGTATGCCGATGGGGCCAGCGGTCCCTACCGGGTGTCCCACATCGATGCTGTCCCCCGGCAGCAGAGCGTTGTTAAGGTCGGCGCGATTACCGGATCGCAGGCGGCGGGCGTAGATCGGGATATCGGGTTTTCACAGAATTGTTTTGGGCAACTGTTAAACCGCTCAACAGCGCAAAACGAAACCGGCAAATCAGTCTTTTAGACCTTATCGAGGATCAAAACCGCCTAATCGTCCAGGCTGCGGGCTTCATCCACCAGCATAATGGGGATGCCTTCACGAATAGGGTAGGCCAGGCGCGCCTGTTCCGAAATCAATTCCTGGGCGGCTGCATCGTATCGCAAAAGACCCTTGGTCAACGGGCAGACCAGAATTTCCAATAATTTTGGATCGATACCGCCAACAGCCCCAACACCTTCTGTGGGGCCGCCCGGTGAGCTACTTTGTGAACCATCATCACTCATGATCAATGTATCCTGTGGTCATCATCATCCTGGTCGTCATCGCCACCGCCGCTGCTGCTGCCGGCCCGTTGTAACAAGGCCATTTCAACCAGTGCTGTCATGATGCGGCTGCGTTCGTATAGATCATGGGCTTCCAGCAATGCCTGTTTCTCCGCCGCACCAAAGGGGCAGATCATGGTCAACGATGTGATCAGGGCATTGGTGTCCGCCTTTGCAATGGCTTCCCACTCTGCCGGGATCTGGGCCAGTTCCAGATAGGCACGCAGGGCGGTCAGAAGGCGGTTCCGGTCAACGCCGGGGCCATCATCCTCGCCCCAGCGATCGGCGGCAAAACGGTCCCAATCAGCCACGACCTGGCGATACCGGGTGGTGACGGACAATTCCTCGATAATCGCAAAGCGGGACAATCCGGTCAGGGTTATCTCGTATCGGCCATCGGGCATTTCCTCATAGGCGGTAATACGCCCGGCCCCGCCAATTTTATAAACCTCGGGCGCGCCGTCGCCGCCCGTCTTTTGC
>JAPKBD010000111.1 GCA_028824965.1 Alphaproteobacteria bacterium
CGGAAGAAGGCGCCATCGTCACCATCGCTGAATTCAATGAAGAAAGCGGGCGTGCCGTCGTCGCTGAACTGGGCGGTGATGCCGCCTTTGAAAAGCACGATGTGCGTGATGAGGGGAGCTGGAAAAACTTGATGAAGTCCGTCGCGGACCGCCATGGCCGCCTGGATATTTTGGTCAACAACGCCGGCATCCTGGCCACAGAGAATGATCAGGAATTGGCCCTGACGGATCTGGCGCAATGGCGGGCTGTGCAATCGGTCAATGTGGAAGGTGTCTTCCTGGGCTGTAAATACGGCGTTGCTGCCATGACCGCAGGCGGCGGCCGGGCCAAAGGTGGTGCGGGCGGTGGTGCCATCGTCAACATGTCCTCCATCGCCGGGCTGGTGGCGACGGCGCATTTGGTCGCCTATGGGGCATCCAAGGGCGCGGTGCGGCAGATGACAAAATCGGTTGCCATTGATTGCGCCAAAAAGGGCCTGGGCATCCGTTGCAATTCGGTGCATCCCGGTGTGATCGTAACCAACATGGGCGACCAAGTCATGGGCATGGGCAATGGTAACGTTGAGGCTAATTGGGAGGCGCGGTTAAGCTTGGTGCCAATGGGAGAGCCGGGCCAGGCAGTCGATGTGGCCAACTGCATCCTGTTTTTGGCATCTGACGAGGCGCGCCATATCACTGGTGCGGAACTGGTCGTCGACGGCGGCATGACGGCCGTATAAATGATGGGTCGCGTAGAAGGTAAAATTGCCATTATCACGGGCGGGGGCACCGGCATTGGCCGTGCCACAGCCCATCGTCTGGCCGAAGAAGGTGCCATTGTCACGATTGCGGATGTGAACGAAGAAAAAGGCCGGGCCGTTGCCGAAGAATTAGGTGGCGTGGCAGCGTTTGTGCTTCACGATGTACGTGATGAGGCGAGTTGGCAACGCCTGATGGACGATGTCGCCAGGCGTCATGGCCGCCCGGATATCCTGCACAACAACGCCGGCATCCTATCACGGCAAAAAACCCAATGGCTGGACGACACGGACATGGAACATTGGCGCGCCATTCAGGCGGTCAATGTGGAAGGCGTCTTTCTGGGTTGTAAATACGGCGTTGCGGCTATGTTAGTTGGTGGTCGTGCCAAAGGTGGGGCAGGAGGCGGTGCCATCGTCAATATGTCGTCCATCGCCGGTCTGGTCGGCACACCGGGCGCGATTGCCTATGGTGCCTCTAAGGGCGCTGTACGGCAGATGACCAAATCCGTTGCCATTGATTGCGCCAAAAAAGGCCTGGGCATTCGCTGTAATTCCGTCCACCCCGGCATCATCAGAACCGAGATGGGGGATGCGGTAATGGACCTTGGCGGCGGTGACCCAGACCGTAAATGGGCCGCCTCCATCCGCAACGTGCCTATGGGTGAGGAAGGCCAGGCCGTGGATGTGGCCAACTGCGTCCTGTTCCTGGCATCAGATGAGGCCCGCCATGTGACCGGCGCGGAGCTGGTGGTGGACGGTGGCCTGACCGCGATTTAGATCCGCTATATCCGAGCGATGTGCAATCCAATTCGAGTCATTGCCGGGCTTGACCCGGCAATCCAGAGCAACAAGCATTAGCGCTTGCAGCCCTGGATCCTCGGGTCTCCGCTTCGCTGCGCCCAAGGATGACATAAGGGCGTCCATGCGATGTCGATTGGCCACTAATTCAAACTAAGTCGCGAAGGCCCTAAGTCGCGAAGGCCTTAATCAGGCCGGGGCGTTCGTTCATGCGTTTGATGTAAGCCGTGACATTGGGCTTGTCGGAAATATCGCCCCCCAATCGGGCGGCCACGGTGCAGGCGTGACCGGTCATAATATCGGCACCGGAAAAATCACCGGCCAGGAACTCGCGGCCTTCAAGGGCCTGATCCACAGCGCCCAACATGACGGTTAGCTGTTTGGTGGCGCGTTTGATATTCACCGGATTGCGCCGGTCTTCGGGCAACAAAATGGTTTCCACCACCATGATATTCACATGCGGCATGATCATGCCTTCGGCATAATGCAGCCATTGCAAATAATTGGGGAATTCCGGCGATGCTTCGTCCGGTGCCATGCGGCCCTTACCGTATTTGGCCAATATGTATTGCACGATGGCGCCTGATTCAAAAATCCGTACATCGCCATCCGCCAGCGCCGGGACACGTGCCATAGGATGAACCTTCAGATACTCCGGATCACGCATGCTGGCATCACCCAGCTTGAACATTTCCAGTTCGTAATCCAGGCCCAGTTCTTCGCAAAGCCAGACGATGCGGACCGAACGGGTGTTGGGGGCGTGATAAATTTTCATGGACGTTTCCTATCTTTCGATTTCTCGATGCGTTGATGGTTTCTGGGGCCACCATAATTCCCAAACAAGTGGCCAGCAAGTGCGATGAGGGGGTTAGTGTCTAGGGCCGATCAGCCCATAGTGTTGGCCGCAACAGCGCCATCAATCAAAGCATCATTTTTCATCATGTTGGCGCAGACCGAGGCGGCCTCGGCACCTTTGATGCGAAAATGCTGCAGGAAAAATGTTCTGTGATCTTCATGCTCATGAAAGTTTTGTGGTGTCAGTACGCTGGAGATTATGGGCACATTCGTCTCCAGCTGAACCGACATCAGGGCATCGATAACTGCGCTGGCGACAAATTCATGGCGGTATATGCCGCCATCGACCACCAGGGCGGCGGCAACAATCGCACCGTATTTGCCACTGTTTGATAAGCGTTTGGCCTGCAGGGGTATCTCAAACCCGCCCGGCACTTCAAAATAGTCGATGCGGTCTTCGTCTATGCAGTGCTTCTTAATCTCGACGGCGAAGGAGTCCCGTGCCTGATCTACGATATCTCTGTGCCAGCATGCCTGTATGAATGCCACCCGGCGGCCCATTTGTTGGCCGGCAATATTGTTCGCAGTATTCTTAGCTGCGCTGTCTTCAGATTTGGATGTATGTGTCTGGTTCATCTGTACTGTCCCTGGTTATCAAAAATATAGACCCAGGGCGTACAGACATTCGCGCACGCGCAGACAAGCATTGCCCATAGCGATACGTAAACCTCCCCGTCCTCTACCATCCGGACTATGACCGTCGGCCCCGGAGTCTCACCGAGTCTGCTGACCCCATCGCATATAACGATGGGCGCTCGCGGGCTTAGGCAAAAGCCGCCAATACCGCCGGTGGGGAATTACACCCCGCCCCGAGAACGATTGCCGCGTGACCGTTGTCAGGCCGTCGCAACAGGGGCTAATTTGCAGTGAAGATTGCTGGATGTAAAGCGGCCGCGCGACGCTATTTTTCGTCTGCAACCGCCTTTAGCTGATAAATCAGGTCCAACGCCTCACGGGGGCTCAGGCTATCGGGCAAGATATCCGCCAAGGCTGTTTCAACAGCTGATGGCTCGCCCGCGCTGCGGCTGCTGCCCGATGTGGGTCTGATGGCGGCAAAAAGCGGTAGGTCCTCCGACAGGCGTGCTGCACCGCCCCGACTGCCACCGCCGCCACCGCCGCTATTGGTCTCGCTTTCCTCCAACCCGGCCAGAACAACTTTGGCCCGGGCGATGACAGCATCGGGCAGGCCAGCCAGCTTGGCCACCTGGATGCCATAGCTGCGATCGGCGGCACCAGGCCCCACTTCGTGTAGGAAGACCACATCGCCCTGCCATTCCTTAACCCGCATGGTGACGTTGGCCAGGCTGTCCAGTTTGCCCGACAGGGCGGTCAGCTCGTGATAGTGGGTTGCGAACAGTGCCCGGCAGCTGTTCACTTCGTGCAGGTGTTCCACGGCGGCCCAGGCGATGGACAGTCCGTCATAGGTCGCCGTACCCCGGCCGATCTCATCCAGAATAACCAAGGATCGATCCGTCGCCTGGTTCAGAATGGCGGCGGCTTCCACCATCTCAACCATAAAGGTCGACCGCCCCCGGGCCAGATCATCCGCCGCACCGACCCGGCTGAACAATCGATCCACCGCGCCAATATGGGCCGAGGTTGCCGGCACATAAGCGCCCGTCTGTGCCAATATGGCGATCAATGCGTTCTGCCGCAAAAAAGTACTTTTACCCGCCATGTTTGGGCCGGTTACCAGCCAGATCCGACTGTCATCCCCCAAGGTACAATCGTTGGCGATAAAGGCGCCCTCGTTACGCGCCGGCAAAGCGGCCTCAACCACCGGGTGTCGGCCGCCTTGAATGTCGAAGGTCGTGCTGGCATCCACCAAGGGCCGGCAAAGGCGCTCGGTCACCGCCAGCTCGCCATTCGCTGCTGCGACATCCAATGTTGCCATGGCCCCCCCGGCGCGGGTGATAGTATCACCCATGCCAGCGACCAGGGCTGTCAGCTCGGCAAACAATTCCAACTCCAACGCCAGTGCCTTGTCGGCACTTTCAGCAATACGACGTTCCAGGTCGCCCAGATCGACGGTGGAAAACCGCACCACATTGGCCATGGTCTGGCGATGGATAAAGCTTTCGTTCAAGGGCGCGGTCATCAAAGGGTCGGCGCGCCGGGCCGCAACTTCGATGAAATAGCCCAGGACCCGGTTATGTTTGATCTTCAGGTTATCGATGCCCGATTGCGCCCGGTAATCACTTTCCAGGCCCATGATCAATTTGCGGGAGGCATCGCGCAAGCCGCGCAACTCATCCAGGTCTGCGCGATAGCCGGGCGCGATAAAGCCACCGTCCCGATTACTGATGGGTGGATCCGGCGACAGGGCGTTGGTCAGCTCCTCCACCAGACGGTCATGGCGGCCCAAATTATGGGCGGTTGCGACAATGCCGTCGGGGGGCAGGGGTAATGTGGCAGTCGCCAACAGCCCGCCCAAATTGTGTGCCGCGCCAAGGCCGTCACGAATGGCGCTTAGGTCCCGCGGCCCGCCCCGATCAAGACACAGGCGTGACAGCGCCCTGGCCATATCCGGCGTCTGCCGTAAGGTCCCGCGCACATCCTGGCGCAGGCGTTCACCGGCAATGAAATAGTCCACCATATCCAGACGTCGGTTGATGGCCTCCGCTGCCATTAATGGTGCTGATAGGTGGCGCGCCAACAGCCGGGCACCAGCGCCACTGACCGTGCGGTCTATTGTCGCCAGGACGCTGCCGCGCGCATCGCCGCTCAACGTACGGGTCAGCTCCAGATTACGGCGGGTGGCGGGGTCAATGGCCATTGCGTCCTGACTGGTGACCCGGGCCGGGGGTGAGAGGCGGGGCAGGCGGCCCACCTGGGTCATCTCCAGATATTCCACCAAGGCACCACAGGCGGCAAGTTCGGCGCGGCTGAAATCACCAAAAGCGTCCAGGGATGCGACTGTATATAACGCGGTCAGCCGCCGCTCTCCGGAACCGCTATCGAACCGCGCGGCAGCATAGGGCGTGATCTGCTCCGCCCAATCGTCCCGCCATTCACTCTCATCAGCGTCTGCCAGCATGGCATCGGATACCACAATTTCACCTGGCGACAGGCGGGCCAGCTCCGTCGCAATTGTTTGGGCTGTCAGGCTGGACGTCAGAAACTCCCCGGTCGATAGATCCAACCAGGCCAAAGCATGTGCGCCCCGCACCTGTGCCAGAACGGCGAGGTAGTTGTTGGCGCGCGCATCCAGCAAAGCATCCTCGGTCAAGGTGCCCGGCGTTACCAGGCGAACCACGGCGCGATGGACAACGGATTTGGCCCCGCGTTTTTTCGCCTCGGCCGGGTCCTCCGTCTGTTCACAGACCGCAACGCGAAAGCCTTTGCGGATCAGCCGCGACAGATACGTATCAGCGGCATGGACCGGCACGCCGCACATGGGGATATCTTCGCCCAGGTGCTTGCCCCGTTTGGTCAGCGTGATGTCCAACGCAGCGGAGGCCTTGACCGCATCATCAAAGAACAGCTCGTAAAAATCGCCCATGCGATAGAACAACAGGCAATCCTCATGCCCCGCCTTGATGGCCAGGAATTGTTCCATCATGGGGGTGGGTTTATCGGGTTTTGTCGTCCCAGCCGCTTCGTTCATAAGGACAGGCTCTCACTCTTCTTCCGACCATTCGTCGGGCGGCTCGACTGCGGGGATGGTGTAGCTTTCATTAAGCCAGCGGCCCAGATCGACATCGGCGCAGCGGCGGGAACAGAAGGGCTTGTATTCGGGCAGCGCCGGGCGGTCGCAATTGACGCAACTGCGTGACTTTTTCGGCTGCTGATTAAGTGGGGGCATTTTGATAATCATCGCGGCGTCGTAACCTCAAACGTCTCCAGGGCGAAGGTGTCATCTACCCTCAAGTCTACCCGGCAGCCGCGATCCTTGGCCAGCATTGTTAGAACCTCACCGTCTGACCCGCCCAGATCCGCAACGACGGCAGGGGCGGCGCGCACGGCAATAACACGGCCCTTGGCAACGTCGGCTTCACGCAGGATACGTTGCAACAAATTGTCCGCCACAGCGCGCGGGGTTGGGCGCAGGCCGCGTCCCTGACAATGGGGGCAGGCCTCTCCCAAACGAAGGGCCAGGGCGGGTTGCTGTCGGCGGCGGGTCAACTCCACCAGGCCCATCTCCGACATGGCGCCCAGTCGTACCTGGCCCGGGTCGTCTGCCAGCCAGCGGCGAAACCTGGCCAGCAAGTCTGTCGCCTGGCCCTTGCCGTGCATGGGAATAAAATCGATCACCACACGCCCGCCGATCTCCCGCAGGCGCAGCTGGCGGGCGACCTCGCGGGCGGCTTCCAAATTTGTTTCCTGGGCCAGGCGGGCGGCGTCACCGGCACTTGTTGCCTGTGCGCTGTCCACATCAATCGCCGTGAGGGCCTGGGTATGCTCGATAATAATTCGTCCGCCAGAGGGGAGGCGGGCATGCAGGGAAAGTGCGGTTTCGATCTGGCCTTCCAGGTCGTGTTCGTCAAATAGGGGTGTTGCATTGTCATGCACTTCGATGACGGGCGCGCCATCACCCCATATCTTACGCAATGTCTGTCGCAGTTCGCCGGCCAGGGCCGCATCATCAACACAAATTCGGCCCAATGATGCGCCGGACCGTTCCCGTAGGATTTTGCCAATGGGATCATCACCAGGCGCTAAGCGTGCGGGTGGCTTGGCGGTCTGTGCTGCCGCTTGAATATCACGCCATTGCTGCCACAGGGCCGCTGCTTCTGCCCGTAGTTCAGCATCTGATGTCTTTTCCGCTGCACTGCGCAGTATTAGGCCGCCACGTTCATCGTCGCGCAGGCTAGGTCCGAGGTGCTGTAAACGTTGCCGCTGTGCGCCATCCTTAATATGGCGGGATAACTCAATATCCTGCCCCAGGGGGAGCAGGACCAGGGCGCGGCCTTTCAGACGGGGGCGGGCAGAGATGCGCGCGCCTTTCTCATCCTCCGCCTCCCGCTTGACCTGGACCACCAGGCTTTGGCCTTGCTGGACCGCCTTGGCGATTGCCGTGCCCCGTTTGGCAGCAGCATCACGGGCCGGCAACAAGGCGTCCCGTTCCTCGCCAATATCGACGAAGGCTGCATCCAGGTCACCTTGGATGGTTTTGACACGGCCTAGAATAATCCGTTCCGGCAGTGGTGCACTTGTGGCTGTATCCGCTTCGCCAAGATGTAATTCTATTAGTCGGCCATCTTGTACAACTGCGATGCGGTGGCGGCGGAGCCCGGCACTGATCAGGATGTCGTCAGGCATCGGTGGGCACATCCCGGCCAACGTCGTGACTAATATCCTGGGCCGAATAGCCCAACCCCTCCAACAGATTTGCGGTCTCGAACAACGGCAGTCCGACGACATTGGAATATGAGCCCCGGATAAAGCGGACGAACCGCGCGGCCCGTCCTTGAATGGCATAGCCGCCCGCTTTGCCCTGCCATTCCGCACTGTCGAGATACCAGGAAATCTCAGCCGGCGAGAGGCGCTTGAACGTGACCACGCTGTCGACTACGCGCACACGTGCTTTGCCGGTAGGTGCAATGGCGGCGATGGCGGTAAAGACATGATGGCGGCGGCCTGAAAGCAACTCTAAACAGCGCCGCGCCTCAACCTCGTCGCTCGGTTTAGGCAGGATGCGGCGGCCAACCGCGACAACCGTATCGGCACCCAGGACATAGTCGTCGGGTGCATCTGTATGGACGGCTTTATGAACAATTTTATGGACATGGGACATCTTGCCCAACGCCAAACGCTGGACCAATTTTGCCGGGTTTTCGTTGGATCGGCGCGTCTCATCAATATCGGCTGCGATGACCCTTTCGGGACGCAAGCCAATTTGTGCCAAAAGCTCCAGACGCCGGGGCGAGGCGGAGGCGAGCACGAGGCGACCAATGTGGCCATTCGGACCTGCAGGACCGGTTTTCGGACTGGGGGGTGACGTTCCATCGTTCATGGCTGTGATATCACTGCATATGCAGGCGCGCCATGACGGCCCGTCTATTTATAACGGTATGTGATCCGACCCTTGGAAAGATCATAAGGCGTCATTTCGACCAGCACTTTGTCGCCGGCCAGGACGCGGATCCGATGCTTGCGCATCTTGCCAGCGGTATGGGCCAGAACTTCGTGTTCGTTTTCGAGCACAACACGGAACATCGCATTCGGCAACAGTTCCATGACCGTGCCTGGAAATTCCAATAATTCCTCTTTCGCCATCAGCTATCCCTTGGTTGAGCAATAAGTTGTCGCACGGTAATTCATTCACCGCGATCTATGGCACGGTGAATGGCCCCAAAATCAGCAAAAAGCAAGCTTTTTGAGGCCGATCAAATCGAATAGCCCGGTCACGCATCAATTTAATGCGACAACATTGGCGGTGATGTAACCGGTGTCATGGGCGTCAAATAAAACAAACCCGTCTACCAACCGGCATCGCGAAAATGCAGATTAGTCGTTATTGCTACGCCATTCTACCGATCACTAGCGTAACCCTGGCCAATTATTGCTAACCAGGATCACCTATATAACCGCCATCAACCTCAAGAAATATCAGCTGTTAACTTCCAGCTGTTGTATGAGGTCTTTTATTACCAACTTCTCTTTCTTAAGAGCGCTGATTTTTAATTCGTCGGGGGGGAGGTGGGCGTTTTCGTCTTCGATCTGCCCATCCAACGAATGGTGACGGTGCCGCAGGTCATCAATATCAATAAGTGCGCTCATTCCTGGCCTCCTAGGCGAGTAGAGGTACTATATTTAACCACCAGAATGAATTCACGGCAAGGAAATCGAGATAAAATATGCTAGGTTGGTCCGTGGTAAGTTGACGCAGTCGTGGGACCCGCAGTTGGGGCCCGCAATTAGAGCCCGCAGTTGGAGATTGTGTATTCTTGGAAAAGCCCGAGATCGAAGCGCGTATAATTGAATTGCAGCAGGAACACCGTGACCTGGACGGCGCGATTGATGTGCTTGTAGACAAAGGGGTTCATGATCAATTGCAGCTGCAACGCATGAAAAAACGCAAACTCGCCCTGCGTGATTATATCGAGCGGATGGAGACTTTGTTGGTGCCGGATATTATCGCCTGATCGGCGTCTCTCTGCGTGCGAAAATAAGTCAAATTCAGGCTCAAATCTAACGGTTTAATGCCTAAGGAAAGAGCGGTTTTATACCCGGCTTTGCATTCGGCTCTGTATCTGGTGCTGCTTTTGGGGCCGCACCGGATTTGACCGTCTTTTTTGCAGCATTTTTTTGCGCATACATGGCGCGATCGGCGGCTTCCATGGCATCATGGGCCGAATCGCCCGGTTTGAAGGTGGTTATGCCGTAGGACGCGGACACCGTAATTTGCGCGCGGTCATATTCAACTGGTTTCGCCATTATGGCCTGGGCCAATTGCCTGCCCTTGTCCAAGGCCTGGGTCGCGTCAGTATGACTAAGAATAACGCCGAATTCATCGCCGCCCAGGCGGCCCAGCATATCCGATTCCCGCAAATTTTCGGTCAATGCAGTTGCCACGTGCAGCAAAGTCGCATCACCTGCCGCATGGCCGTATTTGTCATTGATCTGCTTGAATTCGTTCAAATCAAAATAAACCAGGCTGGAAACCGCGTCATAGCGTTGATTGTAAGAGATCACCCGGCTCATCTCCCGCACGAAAGCGCGCCGATTGGGGATCGGCACCAGGGTATCCTGATCCGCCAGGCGTTCCATGTGGGCGAGGCGGCTGTTCACCCGTTCGACTTCTGCGCGAAGGCCCTCGACCTCTTGCATCAGGGTCATGATGGCCTGGCGTACTTTCGGCGTCAGTTCCGGTTCTGGTATACCCATGACGGATGCGCTGTCCTGGGTTGCTGCCACGCCCAGGTCTGATGATGATGCATACGAGGCCGCAGCGGATGCCGGATTGCGGCGCTGTGGGGCTACCGTTCTGGTGGTCCTGGCAGTGCGGATTTCAGGTATCTTCATAAGCTATACGTCAATCTGTTTCGAATCACTAAAAAGGGTACCAAAACAACGGTTAACAAAACCTATCCACAAGTAGAACCCATGTACCTTGCGACAGACCGAAATCTGGATTATCTGCGATACTTAGTCATATTAGTCGTAATTTCCAGGAAATATGATATTCCTGTTGGGTAGAAATCCATCATTCACCTATAATCTTCAGCCCATTTGCCCCATCATTCGGGCTGAGTGACAATGATCTATTCGTTCCGCGTGGAGAACAAACATGACGAAAGCAGGCCCAAAGGTCGGCATTATTATGGGCAGCCGTTCCGACTGGCCCACCATGCGCCATGGCGCGGAGGTTTTGGAGGAATTGGGCGTGGCGCTGGAAACCCGGGTCGTCTCTGCCCATCGCACGCCAAAGCGATTATATGACTATGCCGCGTCTGCACAGGAACGTGGCCTATCCGTGATTATCGCAGGTGCCGGGGGTGCGGCTCATTTACCAGGCATGTGCGCTTCCATGACCAATCTGCCCGTTTTGGGCGTACCGGTGGAAAGCAAGGCGTTACAAGGCATGGATAGCCTTTTGTCTATTGTTCAGATGCCTGCAGGCATACCCGTCGGTACACTTGCGATCGGTCGTGCAGGGGCCATTAATGCCGGTCTGATGGCAGCGTCGATCATTGCATTGCACGATGTTGATGTCGCAACTGCCCTTGCCGCCTGGCGTCAGAAGCAGACGGATGCGGTTCCCAACGATCCTGTCGATGCCGATGATGACGAGGGCTAAAGGTATATGAGCGCGCTTGCGACCCACCTTCCACCGCCGCTGCCAGCGGGCGGCCGGATCGGCATTCTTGGTGGCGGTCAGTTGGGGCGAATGCTGGCAATGGCAGCGGCACCTTTGGGGTATCGATGTCATATATTCGGGCCGGAGGGGGCACCGCCGGCTGGGCAGGTGGCGGATCAGGTGACGATTGCGGATTACCTGGATTGGGATGCTTTGCGCATGTTCGCCGAATCAATCGATGTCGTTACCTTGGAATTTGAAAATGTCCCGGCAGAAACATTGGAATTCTTGAGCGAGCTGGTACCCGTCCATCCGGGCGTAAAAGCCCTGGCCACGACCCAGGACCGCCTGGTGGAGAAAAAATTCGCTAACGCCATAGGCGCACCTACAGCGCCCTTTGTGGCTGTCGACAGCTTGGATGATTTGAGGTCCGCTGTGACAGAAATTGGATCTAAGGCCGTCTTGAAAACCCGTCGCATGGGCTATGACGGCAAGGGTCAGGTGATGTTGGATGGGGAGAGCGATCTGGCTCAGGCCTGGGAAGCCCTTGCCGGTGCAGCGTCCATATTGGAAGGTTATATTTCCTTTGATGGCGAGGTTTCCGTGATTGCCGCCCGTGGCCTGGCCGGTACGGTCAGCGCCTATCCCCCCATCGCCAATCGGCACAAAAATCATATTCTTAATACCTCCACCGTACCCGCTGATTTGAACCCTATTCAGGCCAACCGTGCCATTGCCATCGCCACGGACCTGGCCATTGCCTTGGAGTACGTCGGTGTGCTGGCGGTAGAGTTGTTCGTGACGGGGGATAAGTTCCTGGTCAATGAAATGGCCCCCCGGGTGCACAATTCCGGTCACTGGAGCATTGAAGGCGCTGTCACCTCCCAGTTCGAACAGCACATTCGGGCCATTTGCGGCCTGCCGCTGGGCTCCATGGCTCTGCGCGGTGAGGTGGAGATGCGTAACTTGATCGGCGACGATGTGGACCAGGTACCCGAAATTCTGGCTGATCCCGGCGCCCATCTGCATCTGTATGGCAAGGCAGAGGTGCGCGCGGGGCGCAAGATGGGCCATGTGACCCGGCTCGAACGGTGAGCCTGTTCCTGATCTATGCCCGCGCCGCCAATGGC
>JAPKBD010000447.1 GCA_028824965.1 Alphaproteobacteria bacterium
CCATGCCCATGCCCATGCCCATGCCCATGCCCATGCCCATGCCCATGCCCATGCCCAGGCGGATGTGGGGATGATTGATACGATCCTACGTAATTTGATAATCAACGCGATCAAATTTACGCCTGTTGGTGGCAGCGTAACAGTATCGGCTTTCCAGCGCGACGATGGCGCATATGTACAAGTAAAAGATACCGGTGCAGGGGTTAAAGAGGATCAATTGGCCGATCTGCTGCGAATTGACTGCAAGACCACGACGACAGGTACTTGCGGCGAAGTTGGTACCGGTTTGGGTCTGCCACTGTGCGCCGAATTGACCGACAAACAGAATGGAACATTCAGCCTCAGCAATGCCAACGAAGGTGGTCTGATCGCGACGCTTACATTGCCGCATTGAGCTGCCCATTGACGAATTGACCCGAACGGTTCGTTATTTCGCAGTTTGTTGCGCCCGCCAGCCATAGTCTTGATAGGACCATTCAATCCGATTCTGATGCAGGGTTAAGACGTTATAGCCTTCCCCGGTACCGAAATAGCTACCACGCCACCATTTGCCGCAAATCGCTCCGCCTGTAATGAAGGTGGTGCCGCGCCAGCGCAACATTTCGCTGATGTGCAAATGGCCTTGCAAAACCAAGACAAGATTATGTTCTGCGAACAGAGACAGCACCTCCCCGCTGTTGACGATGACGCGGTTTGGCGGTGCCCCCTTTGTCATGCCATTCTTGGCACCAAAGAATGCGGTCAGCAGGTGGAGGGTGAGAATGATGGGTTTGTCCCGCGGGATATGTGACAGCTCTCCCCTGATCCAATCCAATTGCGCCGGGGATATGAGACCGTGGTATTCATAGCTGTCGTCGGCGATCCCGACGCTATCAAGTACAATGATGTGATAACCCAAGGCGTCAAAGGCGTGATAGGTCTCTGCGAGGCCCAGGCGTTGCTTGAAAATCGAACGTGGATCAGCGACAGGCGGGGTGCCGTCTTTCGGCCTTACAGCATATAAATCGTGATTGCCGATAGCCACATGGTGGTCTCCCCGGACGGATGCTTGGATCGCCTCATGCATATCCATGTAGGCGTCCCAATCGGCGCTGACATCGTCGGCGGAGGATGAAAAATTGCCTGTTACCAGGTCACCCGCGCCCAGGACAAGATCCGGCTTTTCTGCGTTGATGGCTTCTGCGGCACGCTTTAATGCCATTGGTGTGTCGCCCCGCTGGTTGGCGTGGACGTCCGTGTAAAAGACGATCCGCAGGGGATGGCGGTCCGCGCCCTGTATGGGCCAAATTGTTTGCGCCAGTGCGGGTGACGCCGCGAGAAAAGCGCTACCGGCACTAAACAACTGCATGACGCGACGCCGGGTGGGGTGATTATGCATCTGCGCGCACTCCACCTTCCGTGTTTTCGTTTCGACCGAGGTGGCGGGCCAGCATCAACAGGCCCAGCACGACGAATAGAAACCCCCATAACACCTGCGCCTGGGTGAAGGCCGTGATCAGATGGCGGCTGACAAAACTTTTGAAGATCCGTTGGGTGTCGATTTTGCCTGCGATTTCCGTTTTCAAATTATCCGGCCACCGGTTGTCTGCGGCTGATAGCAGTTGGCCGAAATAATCTTCGAGAATTCGGTTTTCCCAGTGGGCGGAGGTGAATTGCCATTTCTGCAGCGTTTTATCCGTGGCGTTGCGGGCTCGTTCAAGGTTGATGTCCCGGCTGTAGATATGCACTTGGGCCTCATGCAGGAACGGGTCCTTCAGGGGGGTATAGATGGCGAGGAATTCACCGTACTTATCCCGGTCGCGATATTGTTGCAGTATCAGCCCCCCTTCAATGGCCCGTCCGGCATCCTGGCGGCGTAATTCCGTAATGGCGAGGCGGGAGCGAAACCTGCCCTTGATATCATCACCGTGCAGGTCGCCGTATTCGATCATGACACCATGGTCATCCGCTATAAGGTCTGGGGTGTTCAGGAAACACAGGCCAAGATAGGCAACCGCGATTGCGCCCAAACGGCACAATCGCCGCAACCCCAATCGGTCAGGCCAGCCGGCGATCCTGCGCGGCTTAATGCCAAGCGCCAGGGCCGCCTGGACCAGGGCAACGGCCGTGAAGTTCAGCCAAATATCCTCCAACCCGAAATGCCGCCCCGGGGTCAGCCATTGAATGGTTTCATCCAGCATCCCGATCGTGCTGCCGATGATCGTCACGGCCGCATAAATGCTGTAATCGGCGACTTTGTAGGCAAACGCCCGAAACAACAGCAGCGACAGCAGGCCATATTGCAGGAAATGGATGGCCTCAACCGGGGTGCCTTTCTCCAACTCATAGACCTGATAGATCACGATGACAGCAATGGCGAGGAGCCAGAGGTAGCTTGAGATAGATTTCCGCTGTCGCTTTCGCAACAGGTGCACCGCTACGCCAAATAACCCGATT
>JAPKBD010000112.1 GCA_028824965.1 Alphaproteobacteria bacterium
TTTCGAACATCCGCACGCTATCATCGATCAATGCGCGCACGTCCTCCGCCCCCTCTTTCAGGGACATTTCGCCGGCATCAATTTGGCTGACATCCAGAATATCACTAATCAGCCCCAGCAAAAGCTGGCCACTCATCTCAATATCCTTGCCGTATTGCACATAGGTTTGGTTTTCAATCTCGCCAAACATCTCAGTACCGATGATTTCAGAAAATCCGATAATGGCATTCAAGGGTGTACGAAGTTCATGGCTGACGCTGGCCAGAAAGCGCGACTTGGCGCGGTTCGCTTCTTCTGCCAACTCCTTAGCCTCACGCAACTCCGTCTCTGCTTCTTTCTGGGCCGTAATATCAGCACCCGTAACAATGATACTGCCATCGGATAGATGTTTATCCTGAACCAGATAACGATGACCGTTGGGGTGATCCAGTTCATAGGGCTCGGTCGCTTCCCGGTGGCGCGCCATTCTAACTTCAAGGTCATAGGCGGGAAGTTCATCATTAAGATCCGAAAAAACCGTGGCAACTTCGCGAAAAGAGATGCCCGGACGCAGCATTTCGGCAAAAGCCGGATGTAAGCTGCGATATGAATCATTACAAATAACAAGTTGATCGTTGGCATCATACAGGGCAATCGGGTCGCCCGCCCCGCCGATAGCTACGGTCAGGCGTTCCGCTGCAGATAGGGCTGCATCCCGCTCAATGACTTGCGCCGTGATATCTGAACTGGCACCAACATAGCCCTGAAACGCCCCCTCGTCAGAGAACACCGGCGCGCCGCTACTCTTAATCCACAGAACCCGACCATCGGGCAGAACCCGGCGCATTTCAACATCCTGAAACGGCTGACGTGCATGCAGTGTTTCCATATGCCTGTCCCACTGATCGGTATCGTTGTCGACTTCGCGGATCGCGGCACGTTCCCTTCCGATATAATGTTCAGGCGGCAATCCGGTGGTGGCTTCGACCTTATCTGCCATCCAGCTAAATCGGAGATCCGCGTCCAATTCCCATAGCCAATCGGAACCAACCTCTGCAAAATTACGAAACCGCTGTTCACTGGTCGCCAGCACTTCAAAGGTTTTCAGACGATCCATCTCGGCTGCGGCGCGGGATGCAAAGATCTCCAACACCGGTTTTACGATGAGATCATCGTCCAAAGGTGCGGAATCAAATATTGCCAAGATACCCAACGGCTTACCATCCACATCAAACAAAGGCACACCGGCATAGCCTTCAATATTCAGCTGGGCACGCGCATCGTCATCTGGAAACAGCTCCCGCGGGCCACCACGTAGCCGATAGCTAATATTATCAACGCTATTGCCGTCGCGACAGGCAACTATGGTCGTAATGTTCTCTTCATCTTGGTCATCCGGGGCTCCAATTATCGCCCACTCCACGCCAAGTACACGAGACAAGGCATTAACCAAATTTTGCAAAAACCCTTGGCCTGCCGAATAAGATACTGCTTCGACAATTGTCGTGATTGCCGTTTCTAACCGGCGCGCAGCCGTCACATCAGTAAATGTGGCGACGACACCGCCATCGCTCATTCGATGTTGGCGAATATCCAAAAATCGTCCGTTTGGGAACCGTCGCTGCAGACTTGGCGCGGTTTCGCCATTAACCTCCCGCAACCGATTTGCCGCGATCTGTTCTGGGTCGCCAGGCCCAAAATCGCCTCTCTTAGCCATAAAGCGGAACAAATGTATGCGTTTTGCCCCAATAAAGGCGACGCTTTCAGGCAGGCCAAAAAATTCGAGGAAATTCTTCGTAAAGAACAGCGTAGTGCCATCAGCGGACGCTATATAGATCGCCTGATCCATTTTTCCCGCTTCAATCACGGGTAACTTGATGAATACCTCACCGTCAGCTGCGGTCACAGCAACCTCATATTTACGTAAATTTGTTTAAAATTGTCGCCCCAGAAACAAATCTTACAGCAAAATCCCACACCCAGGATGCCAGAAAGAAGTGAACAGAAAGTTGTCAGCACGTTACATAATCGAAGCTGTAGCATCTATTTAAAATCACAAACAACACGCCCTAGTTGGGCAATTTCAGTAACCGCCTGGGCCGGCGTCTCAGGGTATTGTGAGGCGACAATTGATCCGGTCAGAACAATATCACCGCCCTTCAAACCCAAATCATGCGCAGCCAGATGATTGGCCAGCCACGCCAGGGCCGCAAATGGATGACCCATGACATCGACACCATGACCAGCACCCCGTTCCTGGTCGTCAATCCATGTCTGCCCAGCCAAAGCGGCCAAATCCAGATCCGGGTCTTCATCAACGGCTATTTCGGGCCCTAAGACGGCAGCGAAATGAAAGAAATCATCCGCGATCAACGTCGCGGCATTAACCGATGGGTCGCGAAAATCAACAAAGCGTTCCTCAACCACTTCCATCGCGCTCATCACAGCTGCGACAAAGGGCGCGATTGTCTGCCTGTCATAGGGCGCACCGCTTCGTGGCACGTCCCGTTGCAGACGGACCGCAATCTCGCACTCCACACCGGGGCGGCGCAGGCTGTCAAAATTATAGCTGACGGGACTGTGCACCACGCCGGTTTCAAACATGCCACCGGCGCAGGGCGATGGGATATTCAGAAATTCCTGCATCACCTTGGTCGTACAGCCGATCTTCCAACCAGTCCGGCGGCCTTGGCCAGAGGCACTGAGGCGGTCATGCAGGGCGAATTGCACCGCATAGGCCTCAGCCTCGTTGCGTGGGATCAGGTCCGGTGGCAAACATGGCAGTTGCTTGCCGCTCAGGCGCAATTCAGCCAGCAGATCGGCACAGTCGGAGATACGTTGCGCAGTCACGGCGAATACCAAAAATCAGGACTTAACCAGCGCCGTACGGCGGCTGTCGAGAAAGCGAAGCACCGGGCCCAGGCTGCCATCTGATTTCAAGACACCACCCCGGCCCAGCAATTGATAGGCCCCTTGGCGGCGCGAGGCCTTGCCCCGTTTGACGACGGAATACATAGGTACCGCCGATACTTGGCCATAAATGGCGAATGTGACACCCGTTTCGTTCCAATCAAGGGCATAATCCAGCCAATCACCGGCAATAACGCCTTGGGAGTAGGATTGCAAAATCTCCCCCAATTCACGGCGGTTAAAGAAATCAGCCTTCCCCTTGGCGTGCCTGGGATGGGAGGGGTGCGTGCCGCCGGTTTTGGGGTGGCGCCGACGACGGGCCTGCTCGAAGGTGACAACCTCAGTCATCAGTCATTTTTCTCCGGCCTCATGAAGCAAGTTCTATGCTCATAGTGTCACGCAAAATGGCAAGACGCCATATGTCCGTGGTCGATTTTTCGTAATTTTGGCATTTCCGTAGAACAACGCGCTTCGGCCCTTGGGCAGCGATCCGCGAAGGCGCAACCGCCAACCGGCTTGGTTTGGCTGCCCACATTGCCCTGCAATGTTGCCCGCCGTCGCCGTCCCGTGCCAATTTTCGGCACGGCCTCAAACAACGCCTGGGTATAGGGATGGCTGGGTTTGGCAAATAATTGTGCCCGCGTGGCTTGTTCCACCACCCGTCCCAAATACATCACCGCCACCTCATCACAGACATAATCGACCACGCCCAGATCATGGCTGATCAACATATAGGTGATGCCAAATTCCCGTTGTAACTCCTGCATCAGGTTCAAAACCTGGGCCTGAACCGAAACATCAAGGGCGGATACGGGTTCATCAGCGACGATCAGGCTGGGCCGTGTCACCAGGGCGCGGGCAATGGCGATCCGCTGTCGTTGGCCGCCGGAAAATTCATGGGGGTATTTGTCCAGGTCGGTGGCACGCAAACCGACGGCGTCGATGGCCTGGCCGATGGCCGCATCCGACGTTGTATCCCGTTCCCCCTTTGGCAACGCCTCCAACGTCTCGCCGACGATACGGCGAACGGTATGTCTGGGATCAAGGGAGCCATAGGGATCCTGAAAGACCATCTGAAACCGGGCCCGTGCCAAACGCAATTCCTGGCTGGATAATTGAGCCAGATCCTGGCCCAACACCTCAACCGTGCCTGCGGTGGGTGTATCCAGGGCCATGCATAGCCAGGCCAGGGTCGACTTACCACAGCCGGATTCTCCCACCACGCCCAGGCTACGTCCACGTTCCACAGCCAAATCCACGCCGTTCAGCGCATAGACGGTTTCGGGGGGCCGAAACAGGCTCTCCCGCGGCAGGGTGAAATGGCGCTTTAATCCCTCAACGCGTAATACGGTTTCACTCATCTACTGACCCCCTCCCTCTCATGATGGTGGCAGGCGGTATAATGATCCGGGCCAATCACCTCCATCCCCGGGGCCTGCTGCCAGCATAAATCCGTGGCCTTGGCGCAACGATCCGCAAAGGAACAACCAAGGGGCAGATCGGCTAATTCAGGCACGGTGCCCGGAATGGTATACAGGGGACCCGTATGGTCCCCGCCGACACGGGGGATGGCAGCAAATAGCCCTTGGCTATAGGGATGGCTTAATCGATCGAACAGGCTGGCGGTTGGGCCTTTTTCCACGATGGCACCGCCATACATCACAGCCACATTGTCCACGCTTTCACTGATCACGCCCAGATCGTGACTGATCAGGATGAGCCCCATCCCCGTGTCATCGACCAGTTCATTGATCAGATCCAGGATTTGGCCCTGAATGGTCACATCCAGGGCCGTTGTCGGTTCATCAGCCAGCAAAATATCCGGCCCGCAGCTTAACGCCATGGCGATCATCACCCGCTGACGCTGGCCACCGGACATTTGATGGGGATAGGCGTCAATGCGACGGGCGGGGTCCGGCAGCCCAACCCGGTCCAGCAAACGTAATACTTCATCCCGCGCATTGGCCCCCGTCAGGCCACGATGCAGACGCAACGGTTCGGCAATTTGCCGGCCAATGCGGTGCACCGGGTTCAGGGACGTCATCGGTTCCTGAAAAATCATCGCGATGCGATTGCCGCGAATGCCGCACATCGCCGCCTCATCCAGGGACAACAGATCTGTGCCGTCCATATCAATTCTGCCCGTGGCGCGCGCGCCGTCAGGCAACAGGCCCATCAAGGCCAACGCCGTCATGGATTTGCCGCAACCAGACTCCCCCACAATGCCCAGGGTGCCGCCGGCCTCCACCTCAAACGAGATGCCCCGCACCGCAGCAGCCGGGCCCCGGTTGGTTTGCAGTTCGACCTTCAGATCCGAAACGGACAGCAACGCCATAATGCCCTACCTTTTCCGCGACAAACGGGGGTCAATCAAATCCCGCAGGCCGTCACCGATTAGGTTCAATCCCAGCACCGATAGGACAATGGCCAGGCCCGGCCAGACCGCAATGATCGGCGCATAGAAAATATAGCGTTGGCTTTCGCTCAACATCCGGCCCCAGCTGGGATCAGGGGGTTGGGAGCCGACGCCGAGGTAGCTCAACGCCGCCTCAGCCAATATGGCGACGGCAAAAGATATGGTCGCCTGGACAACGATGACGGAGATAATGTTGGGCAATATGTGAGCGAAGGTGATGGCAATTTGGCCCTTACCTGCGGCGCGGGCGGCGGCGACGAACTCCCGCTCCCATACAGTGATCCCGGCGGCCCGAACCTGACGGGCGAAGAGAGAAATGTTGAAGAGGCCCAGTGCCAGAATGGCATTGGTGATGCCCGGCCCCCAACCCGCCGTCAGCAAAATGGCGATCAGGATGACCGGGAATGCCATGTTCAAATCGCTGAACCGCATAATGACATCTTCCGTCCAGCCCCGTCGCGCCGCAGCCCATAAGCCCAGGGCCGTACCGACGATAGCACCCAGACTAACGGCGATCAGTCCCACGATGACAGAGGTCCGCGCCCCGGCCATGATCATGGACAATATATCCCGGCCGAAATGATCCGTGCCGAACCAGTGGGTCAGGCTGGGCAATTTCAGTTTCTGTGTGATCACAATCTCGGTCGGGGAGTGAGGCGTCCATACAAGGGAGACCAGGGCAGCCAGGATCATTCCGCCGGTCAAAATCAACCCGATCATAAAGGCACGGTGACGCAGGGCACGATATACAAACCCCGGTGCGGCGATTGTCTGGATTTCAGTCGGTGAGGTTGGGGGGGCGGTCATGGCAAGCCTCCCTTACGCGTGAATGCGAATGCGTGGGTCGACCATGGCGTACAGAATATCAACCACGAAATTGACCAACACGACAATGGCCGCAAACAAAAGAACGACATTCTTCACCACCATCAGGTCCCGGTTCGATATGGCATCGAAGATCAATTTTCCCAGGCCCGGCAAGGCGAACACATTCTCAATAATCAAAGTTCCGGTCACCACCGTGGCCACCAACAAACCGCCAATGGTCAGGACCGGCACCAAGGCGTTGCGCAAGACATGGCCCCACAGGGCGGCCCGGCGGCTGAGCCCCTTGGCCCGCGCCGTGCGGACAAAATCTTCACGCGCCACTTCCAACACCGAAGACCGTGTCACCCGTGTCATGATCGCCGTTAAACTCAAGGCTTGGGTGAGGACCGGCAGGGTCAGCGATCTGACGCCTGGCCAAAGACCCTCATCCCAGCCTGCGAAGCCGCCCGACGGCAACCAACGCAGGATCACTGCGAAAAAAATGATCAACAATATGCCGAACCAAAAATCCGGGATCGCCAAACCCAGCTGGGAAAACCCCATTACCCCATAATCGCCAACTTTGTTGTGATGGGTCGCGGCAAAGATGCCTAAGACCAGCGCCATTAATGTCGCCACCACCATGGCCCCGATAGCCAGGGGTAAGGTCACCGCCAGACGCTGGGTGATCAATTCGGTTACAGGAACCTTGTAAACATAGGACAGGCCCATTTCGCCGTGGAACAAACCAACGATCCAATCCACGTACCGAATGAACGCAGGCCTATCCAACCCCAGTTCCAGGCGCAACGCCTCAATCGCACTGTCAGGGGCATCAACTCCCAACATGGTCAGGGCAGGATCGCCAGGCAAAACCTCCAGCAATAGAAAGATGAACACCGACGCACCAATGAGGGTGATCAGAAAGCTCAAAAACCGTCGGGCCAGGAATATAGACATCCATCCGCTTTAACCCTGAATGGCGCAATGTGCAAGACTGCGCGCAAGCCAACAGGTTGAGAATTGCCCCTGAATTACCGCAAACCGGCTCGACAAATCCAATCGCTGCCCCGCGCTGAAATGAGAGCTGAATATTCTTCAACGGTGTCCAGTTTAGTCGAATGAATTTCGAAAACAGCCATAACGATTTTACTTGCAGCATAAATCTAATTATCTAACCATGCATGGGTTGGGAAATTTGTAGGTTGAGGGTGATGAGTAGAGCGTACTGGATCTATCCTGCATATGGGGCGTCTTCAAATGAACGAGCGGCTGGTACATTGGATGTCGGACAGGACACCCTACAGGCCCCAAATCAGCCCGCTAACCAGACTGAGGATCCGTCAGCGCCGAATTTATCGGAACTGTCGGGACAGGCGGCCAAAAGCATTTGGGGGGTGATGATGCGCTCCGCCCCCCACCGGCATTTGTTTGTCGGTGATCTGGAATGGCTGTTGATGCCCCCCATCGCCTGCAAACAGTTCCGTTTGTGGCGGCGGGAGAATATGCCGGTCGCCTTCGCCAGCTGGGCCCTGCTGTCGGATGAGGTGGAGGCCCGCATCATCGAAAGCATGGGCGCAACCGTGCCTGGCCTCGATGCCGCGCCTAGCCCCGAAGGGGCGGCGGTTGGCGCGGACAGCACCCCATCTTCCGAACCCCAACCCGCATTCGCCGCTCCCCGCCTGCGCCTGGCACCGGGTGATTGGCAAAGCGGCAACAACCTCTGGCTCATAGACATGGTCTGCCCCTTCGGCAGCAGCGGCGAAGCGGCCAAACAATTGCGGGAACAGACGTTCAAAGGCCAGGCGGTGAAGACCGTGCGGGCGAAGGCGGATGGCACGGGGTTTGAAGTAGGAATTTGGCAATAATGACCAAAAATTGCCTGAAGGCACGGAAACCCTCCGTATTATATAAATTGTCCAATTTATTCATTGCGATAATTGTAGTAATTCCATTGTATTATATTTTGGATTTTCTTGATACACCGAAAGTGAACACAGGGACTGGTGGAATTTTTTCCGTTAATGTTTCTAAATCTATCTATATCGCAGATAAAAACGAAGTAGACATTTTTTCATTTAGTGATTCTTGCCGAAATCCATTGAGGCCGCGAATTTTTGAGACGTTTTCTGGATCGTTTATCGACCGAGAAAAAAATACACTGCTTGGAAGCGTAAAAATAGAGTGCAATTAATTGACTGTCTAATGCCATACATTGTAATTAACAAAAAATGCCATTTCACGTTGTTTATTAACTGCTTCCATTACTATTTTCACAATGTCTCTCGTTCCAATGAATTCTTTGTGAAAAGTATTCGTGACTTCATGTATGATCCCTGTCGCCAACCCGAATATATAGAATTAGTTAAATTATTTTTCGTAAAGCATAGAATTTTTCTAGGTCTAGGTTATTTGGGAAACATTAGGCAAAAATTTGAAGAATGCAATTCAGATAAGATGAAAATATACGTGTTATTGTTTGAATTTTACGATAATGATGGAAATTTATAAAATATAAAACATCATAACTTAGGAGTATTACAAAAAATTATCTGGGATTTGTTTGATTTTTTTGGAATGCCCGAAAAAACTATAAGGATATGAACTGATGTCTGATTTTAGTGCAGAAAATAATGGGGTCAGGTCTTTCTTTTTGCATTGTGTAATTTTCGCGCTTGCCCTATGGCTCCTTTTTTTGAATCACGGTGACAGTTTACTCAACAGACGAACGGCGAGGACTAAAACCAAAACCCACGGCTTGAATAGATTTGGGCGAGCCTTCACCGCATGTCCACAGGCCCGAAGATCGCCATAAAAATGCCGCAAACCGGCCCCGGCCCTGCCTTAATGCACTTGCATCTTTGATCCTGACGACAGGTCCTCAATTGGAGCCGTACCATGATCATCGGAGATCTAAACCTGGACTGGGCCGAACAGGACCCGGACTATCTGGCAGAGGTGAAAGCCTTTTTGGTTTATGGCGCGCAGTGCGAACGTAAGCTAAGGTTGCCTCAAACAGGTGTGGAGAGAGCCGATGAAACTGGACGTGCAACCACTGGACCAACTCCAGGACCAACCTTTCGGCGCGATGGTGCGGGGCTGGAACCCAGGTGTGGGTTTATCCGCGAGTGATGAATGCACCGTTCGGGACGCTTTACGAGACCATCAGGTGCTGGTTTTTCGCGGCCATACCCCGCCCAGCGATACGGAGATTATCGATTTTGCCAACCAATTCGGCGATCTGGTTAAAGGCT
The DNA here is from genome assembly GCA_028824965.1 of Alphaproteobacteria bacterium. Lineage (GTDB taxonomy): Bacteria > Pseudomonadota > Alphaproteobacteria. Next base: position 9,367 of record JAPKBD010000112.1, read on the forward strand.
CCGAATGGTTCGGCGATATTGACCCGCGGCCTGAAATCCTCCGCGTGAATAACCTATCCGACAAAGATGGCATCTCCCAGGGCATCGCCGCATCAGAGGCCTTGGAATGGCATTCGGACTATTCCTATGTCGCAACCGTGGGCAAGGAAAGCTTTCTTGAAGCGGTGGAAATCCCCACCACCAATCCACCGCAAACCTGTTTTTGCAGCCAGTACAACGCCTTTGACCGCCTGTCCCCGGCCATGGTCAAAATGCTGCGCCCCTTACGCGCCTATCACTCCATCACCGCCTATACTGCGGGAGACGAGGGGCTTGGCGAAACGCCCAGCAGTCCGGCCAACAATCCAAATGCGGGCGAAGACGTGCGCCAGGATTTCAAGGCCAAGCAGGACCGCAACAAACGCCTTGGCATAACACGGCCCGCGATACCGGAGGCCGAACACCCGGTGATCCTACGCCATCCCGACACCGGGCGTGAGATCCTGTATGTCTCCAAAGGCATCACGCGCCATATTATCGGCATGCCAGCTGATGAGAGCAAGGACCTGCTGAAAGAACTCGCCGCCCATTCGACGGCACCAGAAAACGTCTATTGCCATGATTGGCAGACCGGCGATCTGGTGATGTTCGACACTCTGGGCACCCTGCACCGCCGCGATGCCTGGGACCCAAGTCAGCGCAGATCCATGCGCCAGCTAAGTACGCTCTGGTCTCCGCCGAATTAACCCTGCGGATAGATTAGGGGGCAAAATTCCGCTAATCTGTTTGCTTGTAGACAGCACGTAAGGGGAATTGGGCGTATGGCGATTAAATTCTATGATCTGGTGGGCCGGGATGGCCGGAATTTCAGCCCCTATTGCTGGCGCACCCGATTGGCCCTGGCCCATAAGGGCCTGGATTACGAACATTGCCCCACGGCATTCACTGCGATCAATTTGATTGGCGGCGGGGATCTGGCAACCGTTCCGATCATTGATGACGGCGGCAGTTTGGTAGTGGATTCCAACGCCATCGCCGATTACCTGGAGGCCACATATCCCGACCGACCCAGCCTTTACGGCGGCGATGGCGCCGCCGCTGGATTATGCTATTTCGCCCATAGTTGGACCAATGCGGTGGTCCATGCGGGCCTGGCACCCTTGGTTCTAAAAGACATCTATGATCACGTCTGTGAAGAAGACCGGGATTATTTTCGCGCCAGGCGGGAGCAGATTTTTGGTAGGTCTTTGGAGGATGTCCAGGCCGGGCGTGAAGATCGGCTTGACGCCTTCCGCGCCTCCCTGACGCCGTTACGCCTGACCGTACGCCGCCAGGCATTTTTAGGTGGTGATACGGCCAATTACGCCGACTATACAGTCTTTGGTGCCTTTCAATGGGCCCGTATCATATCAGATTTCCGGCTGCTGGCGGATGACGACCCGGTCTTTGCCTGGTTCCTCCGCGTCGGTGAATTGTTTGACGGCCTGGGGCGGAAATCGCCCGGCTACTATTAGTTTTTGCTCAGGAGACATATGAGATGACCGAACTCTACACAGGCGGCCTGCTGTTTGACGGCAGCAATGAAATCATCGACGGCCAGGCTGTCTTGGTGGACGCCGGCCGCGTCACAAAGGTTGCGCCTGCAGGCGAGTTCGAGGGCTTCGCGGGCCAGACCATCGACACCACGGGCGGCACCTTAATGCCCGGTCTGTTCGATTGTCATGTGCATCTGTGCCTGGGCGGAGAGGGTGATCCAGGCACCGCCGCCGACAAGCTGTTGCCCGGCCAAACTACCATGAAGGCACTGGAACGGGCTCAGGCCTCATTGGCGGGGGGCATCACGGCCCTGCGCGATTGCGGCGGCAAGGATTTTCTGGAATTCGCCGTCCGCGATGCCTGCAACAGCGGCCAGCAAATGGGCCCGACGATCCGCGCCTCGGGCAAGGTGATCTGCATGACCGGGGGCCATGGCAACCGCACGGGCCGCATCGCCGATGGCATCGACGACGTCATCCGCGCGGTGCGGGAACAGATCCACGCCGGCTCCGACCTGATCAAGATCATGGCCACGGGTGGTGTCATGACGCCGGGCGTGAACCCGGAAGACGCCCACTACACGGCAGAGGAAATGGCCGCTGGCATCGCAGAAGGCCGCCGTTTTAACCGCCCCTCCGCCTCCCACGCCCAGGGGCGGGATGGGATATTGAACGCGGTGCGCGGCGGTGTCACGTCCATCGAACACGGTATTTTTATGGACGAGACCTGCGTTCGGGAGATGCTGGCCCAAGGTACCTATCTGGTCCCCACGGTTTCCGCCCTGCGCAATATTCTCGAAAACGCCCAAAACGGCATCCCGGCCTATGTGGTGGAAAAATCCGAACGTATCTCGGAAAACCACCGCCGCTCCATCCAGATGTATTACGCGGCAGGCGGCAATATCGCCATGGGAACAGACGCAGGCACGCCGTTCAACAAACATGGCGCCAATGCCATAGAGTTGGAGTTTATGGCCGACTTAGGGATCAAACCCATCGACGCCTTGCGCTCGGGCACCTCTGTCAGCGCCGATTTGATGGGCCTCGAAGACCAGGGCCGCATAGCAAAGGGCAACGCCGCCGATTTTCTGGTGGTGGACGGCAATCCGGGGACCGACATCCAAATGGCCGCCCGCCGGGAAAACCACCGCCTGGTCATAAAGGGGGGCACACCGATCACCGGCCAACCCGCCCACATGTCCGGCCCCATCTTCCAACGCATGGCCGCGTTCTGATATTATTTTTGCAGCAGATGCAATAACCCGCAAATAAGAGGTTGAGCCCAAGGCCACAACCAACTAAAACCCAATCCCAAAGCCGGCGTAGCTCAGTTGGTAGAGCAACTGATTTGTAATCAGTAGGTCACG
>JAPKBD010000113.1 GCA_028824965.1 Alphaproteobacteria bacterium
GTTAATCTACGTTCGCCAACAAATTCGAGCCCGCCATGAATAATCCGGGCTAGTTGCCCCCGCCCAGTGCGGTGACGGCTGCAGCGCGGTCTTCATAGACGGGGAAAACCATGTCAAATCGACTGATCTGGAATATCTCCCGCATCTGTTCACCAAGGGCGGCAACGGCGATATTACTGTGCTGCCCCTTGCATTGTTTGGCAGCCAGCATCAGCACACGCAGGCCGACGCTGCTCATATATTCAACCTGGGATAAATCCAGCACAATCGCGATGCCGTCTTCGCGACAATCGACCAGTTGGGGCATAAGATCATCCTGAAATCCCTGAACGGAGGTATGATCAATATATGCCAGCCAGAACACCGTCAGGCACCATTTTAGTTAATAGTAAATTAACCTACATTCGGCGGCAAGGTAGTGATGGCCGTCACCAAACACCAGTTCATCATTCAAAACCGCTAAAGCTCAGGTAGAGAGGTCGGCCTGAAAGTGGATAATAAGGCTTATCGGCACCCACTGAAGTGCGGATCAATGTCCGCTACTGCCCCAGTAATGACCGTTACATTAGAAAACACAAACAGATCGAAAACGACCAAAACCGGAAGCGGCATTACTGCCTGTTTAAGGGGGCAGACAAGACGGTATCGCTACCGATAATGCCACCTGGACGGTCGATATCTTCGATCCTACCGTGGCGGGCGTAAAAATTCGGAGACAAGGGTCGAGCATCCATCGCCTTTAACCAAACCCGGATCAAGTGGCGCCTGCGGCCCGGGCTCTCATAGTCTTCGAAGGCGTCTCTGGAGTGGAAAATCACATGGTTATTGAGAAACTGCATGTCACCCTGGTTGAAATTCGTTTTGAAACATTCAGCCGCGGCAATTTTTTGTACCAGATCGAGGGCTTCGCGCTGTTGCGCGGTCATGGTTTCGACCTCATCGAATCGCTCGGCGGACCCCATATAAGTTGGTTCAATGCTAGCGGCAAAATAGCCTTGATGAATATGAAATACGGCCAGGTGGTACCAAGGCGCCATTCCTGGCGGCACTTCGTCCCGCCGGTCGCGTGCATAGGGCTCAAAAAGCACTGGCAGTAAATCGGGCCGTTGTTCCAAAATCTCGTTGTGGACCGCCACGGAACTGATCAAACTGCTTTCGCCACCGGTCTTTGCCGGTTCGACACACAACAATCCAACCAAGTCAGCGGCATCCACGTGAAAAGGAATGGACTCGCCGGAAAAAGGCCCGCGCTGGGCGGTGTTTTCCTTGCTTTCACCCAGGTCGGTGACGTGGCCAAGCACATGTCCACGCTTATTTTGGGAAAACATGCCATCTCCCAGATAACAACTGATGGCCCAAAAGGCGATTGCAGCGCCGCGTTTGCCGAAACTGTCCACTGATAACCCTCGGAAATTGATAAAGCCACGGCCATAGAGCAGTTCCTGGCGAAACCGCAGCAATTTCTCCTCCAAAGAAGGCAGATGGAAATCTTTGCGCGACAAGCCTATGAGATCGACGTGCGGGTGATCATGAGATTGAACCGCCAGCTTTAGTTCCGAAATATCATCGTCTGTGAAATGATAAAGCCATTCCTCATTGTCTTTGAAATCTTGCGCCCGCCAATCCGCGGGATCGCGCACCGGCCTTCCCGGCAACGCCGTATCACGCTGGTCAGAATAGGGATCATTCGGATTATTGATCATCAAGTTTCGCCTTCAAATAATATCAAAACAGTGGGCAGGTTTTATTACAAATGCGCGCCACGACACGCTTCCAGTTTGAACAAGCGCTCGACGGTGCAGCATATCACGCCGCCGTTGGCGTGATATCGCTGGCATATTGTCCTTGCCCTTGAGACGCCGACGGTCTTCCGTTGTGCGGAGAGGCGCCCCAATGATTTTTGGGACCCTCCGGACCTGCTATCGACAATATTCCAGCCCTTACCCAAACCGTATAAATCTGCCCGTGTAGGCCATGAATGGAAGCATCTCATGGCGACACAATCAAGATGGCAATTGCAATGAGAGTGCAACCGGGCGCGGATATCTCTACCTCCTCGACCGGGCCGGCGATATGATCGTCTCTGGCGGCTACAACATATACCCGGCGGAGTTGGAGAATGTGCTGTGCGGCCACGATGATGTGGTTGAGGCCGCTGTGTTTGCGGTCCCCGATGAACGCTGGGGCGAAACCCCAATGGCCGTGTGCACTGTCGTTGAAGGTGCCACGGTCAACGCAGACGAGTTGGTGCAAATCTGCGCCGATGCCCTGGGGTCCTACACGCGCCCGAAAGCGGTCGAATTGACCCATGAACCGTTGCCGAAAAGTGTGGTCGGCAAGGTACAACGAAAGGTCCTGCGGGAGCCCTATTGGGAAGGCCACGAGAGACGCATCGCGGGGAACTAGCAAGAAAACCGCTCCCCTGGACTGAATTTGCAATCCAGGGGAGCGTCTCAATCTTATTTTAGGTCGTCAACCAGCCGAACTGTTGTGGTTTGCGGCCTGCTTCTGGGTCCAGGATGACGTTGACCAGGGTTGGCCCGGGGAAGGCTGTTGCTTCCTCCAACACACCGGCCAGGTCGGCGGGATCATTGACCAGGAAGCCTTTGCCTCCGAATGCTTCCATCATCAGGTCATAACGCGCCCCGATGGTCAGGATGCCTGGCGGGATTTGCGCGTCCGTTGGGAATTCTGCGATACCCTTGCCGATGCCACCGTTGTTCAGCACAACGATCTTGATAGGCAATTGATGGCGACAGGCGGTCTCAATCTCCATACCCGAAAAACCAATGGCACTGTCACCCGAAACAGAGATGATCGGACGGTCGGGATGCACGGTTGCTGCCGCGATGGCAAATCCCATGCCGATACCCATGGTGCCGTAGGTGCCTGCATCAAGGCGCAGACGGGGCGACGCATTGGGTAGCTGGGTGCGGCCAATATCCATTGTATTGGCGCCCTCGCCGATGATCACCGCATCCTCTGTCGCCCAGGCGCTGATGTCTTTCAGGGCCCGGTAATAATTCGTCGGTGTGGAATTATCATCGATCATGGGCTGGATCGCCTTGGCATTCGCTTCGGCCTTTTCGGCGATAGAGGCTTTCCAATCCGTGTCCGCGGGATAGAACCATTGGCGGTTCTCCAACTCCGCATTCAGCTGCCCGACAATGGTCTTGCCATCACCGACCAACGCCACCTCGGTTGGTCTATTTTCGCCGATAGCCTCGGGTGCGATATCCAGCTGAATAATGCGAACGTCTTTCTTGAACCGGGGCGGCAGGCCGTAATGCATGATCCAGTTCAGGCGCGCGCCCATGACAAAGATCACGTCCGCTTCCTTCAAGGCATGGCTTCGCGCCGCGCCAACGGAAAGGTCATGATTGTCGTCCAGCACACCCTTACCCATGGGAGAGGCCAGGAACGGCAGCTGGGTCCGTTCAATAAAGGCACGAACCTCGTTCTCAGCCCGTGACCAGGCCATGCCTTTGCCGATGATGACAAGGGGGCGTTCCGCAGATTCCATTGCCTCCAAGGCAGCCGCCACATTCTCCGCCGGCGCTGCGATACGTGGTGGTTCGGGAACAGTGGCAAAGGTTTGAACATCGTCTTCTTCCGTCTCGCCCTGGATGATGTCATCGGGCATGTCCAGATAGCTGGCGCCTGGGCGGCCATAGATGGCGTGACGGACGGCCTTTTCCACATAGAACGGAATACGTTCCACATGCTCTATCGCATGGGCGAATTTGCAGAAGGGAGAGGCAATCTGCACCTGGTTTTCTTCCTGGAAACTGCCCATACCATTTTGATAGGTGGGGGCGGCCCCGCCGATCATGATCATCGGCCAGCAATTTTGTTGCGCATTGGCCAGACCCGCCAGGCCGTGCACCACACCGGGGCCCGACACGGTCAGGCAAGCACCGGGACGTCCCGTCAAATAACCCGCAGCCTGTGCCGCGTAGGATGCGGATTGCTCATTCCGCATACCGATATATTTAATGCCGACCTCTTGGGCGGCGGCGGCGATAGGCTGTACGGGGAAGCCAACGATCCCATACATAAACTCCACACCCTGTTGCTTTAAACTCTGCGCCAACAACATCGCGCCGGTAACTTTAGCCATTCTCAACTCCCATTTCTCTTCTGTTATTCTGCAATATATCTAGATGACCGAACGGTCACGCATGTCTTTCACTTCGTCGCTGGAATAACCCAGCCATTCGCCATAAATCGTTTCATTGTCCGCACCCAACAAAGGTGACGGTTCAATGGGCACGTGGCTGTCCGACATATGTAGCGGCCAGCCGGCCACATTCACTTCACCCCGCTGGGGGTGATCGATTTTCGTCATGACACCGCGGGCATGCAGGTCCGGGTCATGCATCAATTCCAAACTATTAAAAACCGCACCGCAGGGCACGCCCGCCCCTGCCACAATCGCCATCACCTCTTCCTTGGTGTGTTGCATCGTCCATTCAATGATCGCGCCATCGACCACATCCCGCTTTTCGTAGCGGGCACCTGGGTCCTGCAGATCGGGATCGTCGATCATGTCCTCCCGCCCGATAATGCGGGCCAGACGACGCCAATGTTCCTCATTCGCGCGGGAGGCAAAGATGAAACAATGATCATCCGCACCCCCTGGCTTACACGGATATAGCCCGCCCGGTGTTGAGCCGACGATATCATTGCCCGCACGTGGCAGGGGGGTATCAAGAGGCACCTGTTTTGACATCGCCGTGCGGCAATAGTTCAACATGGCATCGCGCATGGCGATTTGGATATGCTGGCCACGGCCCGTGGTGTGGCGCTGGAACAACGCGCCCAGAATACCCATGGCGCACAACATGCCCGTCCCCGTATCGCCGATGGTTGAGCCCGGCCTGACGGGCGGGCGTCCCGCCTCGCCATTAATGGCCATGGTCCCGCCCGTGGCCTGAGCGATCATATCGAAAGAGAGGTAGTTCGCATGCGGGCTGTCGGGGGCAAAGCCTTTGATCTGGGCAAATATGACGCGCGGGTTTATGGCCTTGAGGCGTTCATAGTCAAAGCCCAGGCGGGCGAATGTGCCTGGCGCCATATTCTCGATCACCACATCAACGCTTTCGATCAGCTTGGCCAACACGGCTTTACCCTCGTCTGATTTTAAGTTGCAGGTGATGGAGCGTTTGTTGAGATTGAAATAGAGAAAATAGTTCGCATCCATGCCCGGCTTATCGGTAAAGCTCCACCGCCCCGGCTCCCCCTTTTTCGGCTCTTCCACCTTGACCACTTCCGCACCCATCCAGGCCAAAGCCTCTGTGCACGAAGGCCCCGCCTCAAACTGTGTTAGGTCCAGGATCTTGATGCCATTCAGTGCAGGTTTGCTTTCGGATGATGTACTGGCGTCCATGGAAGACTTCCTTTGTGCATGGGGGATTGTAGTGGGGCGAGAAATGAGGAGAATTGAGGTTGTTCAGACTATAGCAGAATTATAGACACAGGAAGGGGAGCGGCGCATGAGATATCTTCACACAATGGTTCGGGTCTCAAATCTGGATGAGACCTTGGCATTCTTCACCGGCCTTCTCGGCATGGTCGAAACCCGCCGGATGGAAAGCGAAAAGGGTCGCTTCACGAACATCTTCCTCGCTGCCGGCAATGACGAAGGCGTGGCACGTGAAAGCAAGGCACCGGTGCTGGAGCTGACCTACAACTGGGACTCGGAGGAATATTCCGGCGGACGAAATTTCGGCCACCTGGCTTATGAGGTCGATAATATCTACGACACCTGCCAAAAACTGATGGACGCGGGCGTCGACATAAACCGGCCCCCACGGGACGGCTATATGGCCTTCATCCTGACACCGGACAATATTTCGATTGAGTTATTGCAATCCGGCAAAGCCCTGCCCGCCCAGGAACCATGGGCCTCCATGGAGAATACGGGCAGCTGGTAGGACCGGCTGATCGCTTTCATATCGCTCAAGCTTGAATATTCGACAACACTTATTTGACAGCTACCCAACGCAATCTATAGCATTTTTTTCGACGTATGCCCGCATAACGTGCCACAGTGCCGGAGAGCTTGATATCAATGCGGGGATTTGTACTTTTAATTTTACTTGTAGGCGTTTTGTTTTCAGTCCGACCTGCGCAGGCGTCCGATAAGACGTCCCTGTCTATTGGCGGCTATATGGTCGGCTTTGTGATTTTTGGCGATGAAGATACCGGCCCGGCCAAGCCTGCGGAAAACCGACGGAATCACAAAGTTGCCCATCATGGAGAATTATATTTCCGCGGCAAGACCACTTTAGACAATGGCCTGAAAGCGGGCATGGATGTCCAGCTGATCGCCGATACGGCCTTGGCCCAAATAGATGACAGCTTTATGTGGTTCGCCGGTGATTGGGGACGGATCAACCTGGGCGGTGAAACGTCCGCGCCCGGCTTGATGTATTACGGCCCGCCGGTACCTTCATTCGGCGGGCATGGTTTGGACTCGCCCATATTCATTCACGTGGCACCGGGCACCAATGCCACTGCGCGCCTAGCCTTCACTGTGCCCGCCCGCCTCACTGTGGCAACCGAAAAGATCACCTAATTTCACGCCAGGCATGTCGAACCTGCAATTCGGCCTCTCATACACGCCGGATGTCTGCAAAGAGAATTTGGCGACGTTCCTGTATTCCGCCTGTGGTGGCAGCTATTGAGAGCAGCGGACGCCATCTGCTGGGCGTGATCGATGAAGTGCTGGACCTGGTCCGGGTTGAATCCGGTGATATGGAATTGACGGATGTGGATTTTGATCTGTCCGAGGTCATCACGAAATGCAGGAATTCCGTCAACGGCCTGGCCCAGGCCCGCGATGTTTCACTGTCGGAGACGCTGCCCAATGACGGCTTATTAGTGCGGGCCGATCATGGCCGGATGCGTCAGGTCATCATTGCCCTGATGTCCAACTGCATTGCCCTGGTCGGCAGTGGCGGAAAAATCGAAGTCCAACTTTCAAAGACCGCCAAGGGTGAGGCCATGCTTTTGATCCGCTCAACCGGCAGCACAGTATCACCGGAGCGCATGGCCTTGGCCCTGGAACCGGTGGATGCCAGCACCATCAGCCCCAGCCCCGAAGTCACCCCGAACGTCTGGGTATCGGCTATGGCCTGCCCATCGCCCGCCGTCTGGTGGAACTACATGGCGGCAGCCTGGAAGTTGGCGGGCCGCAAGTGGATGAATCCCATATTATCCTGACCCTCCCCGCCGAGCGGGTTGTTTAGACGCAAAAGCATGTCGCGGTTAAGCGGAGTTTAGCGCGAAAAACTCTGTCGTCAGTTCCTAGGTCGGTTATCATTGTAGTGGATCAAAGGATTTCACGGCATGAAGACAACCGCCACAGCCACTATTGCCACGATCATTGCAGCAGCCGTCGCGACAACCGCGCTGACGGCAACGTTATCCCCATGGCAACTCGCCCATGCAAAAGGTGGTACGGGTGGCGGTACGGCGGGCGGTGCAGCGAGCGATACGGTGGGCGGCGGCGATTATCAATATGGCCAGCAGCTGTATTCCCTTGGTGATTACATCGGTGCCTTAGGTATCTGGCAGCCCTTGGCCGAACAGGGTGATGCCCGGGCCCAATACAGCATGGCCATATTGTATCTAAAAGGTCGCGGTATCGTTGCGGATAAAGCGAAGGCCAGGGTATGGGCCGGCAAGGCTGCCGACCAGGGCTATCGACCCGGCCAAAAATTACTGCAAAGCATGCAGCGAAAAATACCGGCAAAGGAAAAGTTCACCCAACAGCCCCGAAAGTCGGCCAAAGTCCGCAAACCACTTAGCGCCATGACGGAGATGGAGCGGGTGGAGGCTGCGGTAGAAGATTTGCTGCAACAAATCGCCGGCAAAATCGCCAACGACGACAGTCTTGAATATGGCAGGCTCAGGGCGGTTCAGCTGCCCGATGCTATTGAGATTACGATCCCGGATCTGGTCATCACCGCGGCCGACGGCGGAGTCTTTGCATTAGGCACCGTTGCCGCCCATGTGCGCCGCCTTGATGACCGGTTCGATAACATAACCCTGGCCCTGCCCGGCACCTTGCGCTTTCGCCAACCCTTCGAAGGCGCATGGGGTAAAATCACCATCGCCCGACGCCTGGCGACCATACGCTGGGACCGTGAACTGGAAACCAGCACAGATTTTGAATTCCGCTTTGGCGACCTCGTGTTCTTGCTGGATGAAGGTGGAGAAATGGGACGCATCGACGAAGTCTTGGTGCAGGCGGATGTTCGGGCAGAGGCTCGGGCAGAAGTTGGGGCAGAGGCTGGCGACACAGATGAACTCTGGACCGGTACCATGCGATTTGCCCTTGATGGCGCGCAGTTCACCTCCCTCAACGGCGCAACAATGACATTGGATCGGGTGGATTTGGTTTTGGATCTGCGCGGATTGGATATTGCTGCCTTTACCAACCAACCCGTGGCCGATACCGACACCAACACCGATATGGGCACCAGACTAACATTGAAAGATATTCTGGGTCTGGCCGGCGGCATCGGTTTGCGCACCACCGTCAGAAACCTTGTCCTGAACCATCCCAGCCAGGGAAATTTCAGCCTCGCCTCAGCCGGCTACGGCATCGATCTATCCGCCCCTGACGGCCGGATGTTGAAACTCAGCCTCACCCTAAGGCATCATGATCTGGTCGGCACGGGCAGTGCCGCGCCCGAGGCCCTGGTGCCCCGGGACCTGGATATCGCCCTGGTGCTGGGCAATATTCCCAGCGAAACCGTTTTAAGCGTAGGCGTCGCCGCTGTGATAGAGGTCGCGTTGCTGGGTCAATTAAGTGCCCCCGAAGAAACGTTTAGACGACTGCGTAATGAATTGAGCGTGGCGGGTACGGTTTTGCAGCTAAAGCATGCCAATATCAAGGCTCAGGATTATGATATCGCCCTTGCCTTCACCCTTTCGGCGCATAAAACAGCCAAGGCCGGATTTCTGGGCATGGGCAGTTTACGCATCCAGGGCCTGGAAAAATTGCAAGCCTTAGCCGGCCATCAAGCAGGCGGCCCTGTAGATGGCCTTGTGGCGGCAATTCTTAATAACGGCAAACCCGTGGATGGCGGCAAGGATCGATTGTTTGACCTAAACGTGCGCGCCGACGGCCAATTGACTGTAAACAACGACCCGGTGCTGTCCCTGGCACCTTTTGATAATCAGGCTAATTAGACCAAACATGGAACATCTCTCCCGCGATATTGCGACATTATTGGGCCTGGCCGCCGTTTTTGGCTACCTCAATCACAGATTTTTGCGCCTGCCGCGCACCATTGGCTTGGTTCTGATCGCGATGGCGGCGTCTTTGTCTGCCCTGGCAATCGATGCTTTGGTGCCGGGCTGGGGGGTTGGTCCGGGACTGCGGGCCGCTTTGATCGAAATAGATTTTACGGCTGCCCTGATGCACGGCATGCTGGGTTTCCTGTTGTTTGCAGGTGCCCTGCATGTTGACCTGGGGCAACTGGCCGCCAGGCGTTGGCCCATTGCGGCCATGGCCACGGGCGGGTTGTTGATGTCCACGGCAATTGTGGGGGTTGGCATCTGGCTGGCCTTTGACCTGGTGGGGCACCCGCTGCCATTTATCTATTGCCTGGTATTTGGTGCCTTAATCTCCCCCACCGACCCGGTCGCAGTTTTAGGTATTTTGAAAACGGCTAAAGTCCCAGCCAGCCTGGAAGCCAAAATCGCCGGGGAAAGCCTATTCAATGATGGTGTGGGCGTTGTCGTCTTCATCATTCTACTGGCTATGGCCACGTCAGAGGGTGGGTCGGGCGGAGCTGGAGCGTCAATGGATGCCTTGGCCATCGCCACACTGTTCGTGCAGGAAGCGGTTGGCGGTGCCGTCCTTGGCCTCGTCGCAGGGGGCATCGCCTTTTGGGCCCTGCGTTCCATTGATGAATATAATTTGGAAGTCATCATCACCTTGGCCTTGGTCACGGTGACCTATGAAGTGGCACACCTGTTGCACACATCGGGACCCATCGCGGTCGTCGTCGCCGGGCTGTTAATCGGGAACCACGGCACCCGCCTGGCGATGAGTGAGACAACGCGGGACCATCTGACCAATTTCTGGACCCTAATCGATGAGATCCTCAATGCGGTTCTGTTCCTGTTGATCGGATTGGAGGTCGTGATGATATCGACGGCGCCAGGCCTGATGTGGGTCGCGCTGATCGCTATTCCCCTGGTGCTTTGCGCCCGCTTTGTTGCCGTCGCCGTGCCCATCGGCCTGATGGGCCTGTGGCGTGATTTCACTAAAGGTGCCATTCCCGTCCTGACCTGGGGCGGCCTGCGCGGCGGCATATCGGTTGCCCTCGCACTTTCCCTGCCCGCAGGCGCGGAAAAGGATGCCATCGTCACCGTTTGTTATGCCGTGGTGGTGTTCTCCATTCTGGTTCAGGGCCTGACCATCAGCCGCCTCGTCGACAAAGTGGTGCCCAAAGATAATACGAAAGTGGAACATGACTGAGCCGCATGACCGCAAGGTCGAAATCATTGAAAAGCGTACGGCTTTTCAAGGCTACACCAGGATCGACGAATATCGTTTACGCCACAGCCTCTATCAGGGCGGTATGGGGCCGGAGATCAAGCGTGAGGTGATGGAACGGGGCCACGCCATCCTGGTCCTACCCTATGATCCGGTACGTGATGAAATTGTCCTGATAGAACAATTTCGCATGGGACCCTACGTCCGCGGCGATGACCCTTGGTGTTTGGAGGTCGTGGCCGGCTTTATCGAAGACGGTGAAGCGTTGGAGGATGTTGTCCGGCGTGAGGCGCGGGAGGAGGCCGGCATAGAATTGGAAAATATCACCCATATCATCGACTGCTATACCTCCCCCGGTATCACCAGCGAACATATTTCCATCTATTGCGCCCAAACAGATGCCTCCAAAGCCGGTGGTATCCATGGAGTTGAGGCGGAGGGGGAGGATATCAAAGTGGTCGTCATGCCTTTTGATGAAGTCATGGTTGCGTTGTCGGACGGTCGTATTACGGCTGGTCCGGCGATCATTGCGGCTCAGTGGTTGGCGCTGAATCGGGGCGACATTCGCCGGCGCGGAAAAATATAATTCCACAAATTATTTGTGTATTAAAATTAGTTTTACTTGTTCATTTTGGCCTTCATACCTAGATTGCATATAAGCGTTGAATACAGGTTACGGAGCGAGACATGGACATAAGGCACGATTTTATCGACAGCATTGGTAATACGCCGCTGATCCGCCTGAAGAAGGCGTCGGAGCTGACGGGCTGTGAAATCCTGGGCAAGGCGGAATTCCTTAACCCCGGCGGCTCTGTTAAGGACCGTGCCGCACTGGCGATCGTGACGGCGGCCGAAGATAGAGGCGATTTGAAGCCAGGCGGTATTATCGTTGAAGGTACTGCCGGCAATACCGGCATCGGCCTGACCCTGGTCGCCAACGCACGGGGCTATAAAACCGTCATCGTTATTCCCGAAACTCAGACCCAGGAAAAGAAGGATATGCTGCGCATGTGTGGCGCAGACCTACGGCAAGTGCCCGCCCTGCCCTACCGGGACGATAACAACTACATCAAATATTCCGGTCGCCTGGCAGCCGAAATCCACGACCAGCATCCCGAAGGTGCGATCTGGGCCAATCAATTCGATAATGTGGATAACCGCCAGGGCCATTACCAAACCACGGGCCCCGAAATTTGGCGGCAGACGGACGGCAAGGTCGATGGCTTTATCTGCGCCGTCGGATCCGGCGGTTCGTTAGCAGGCATTGCCCAGTATTTGCGGGAGCAAAACCCTACTATCACCATTGGCCTGGCAGACCCCCCTGGTGCGGCCTTGTACAATTACTATACTAATGGCGAATTAAAGTCGGAGGGGTCTTCCATCACCGAAGGTATCGGCCAGGGGCGCATCACCGCCAACCTGGAAGGCCTGGAGGTGGATAGCCCATTTCAAATCCCTGATCAGGAGTCCATACAGATCGCATTTGATTTGATTATCGAAGAAGGCCTGGTTCTCGGCTCTTCCAGTGGTGTGAATGTGGCCGGTGCCATCCGCCTGGCACAGGAAATGGGGCCAGGGCATACAATTGTGACCTTGCTTTGTGATGGTGCACAGCGTTATCAAAGTAAGATGTTCAATGTGCCGTTTTTAAGAGAGAATGG
>JAPKBD010000448.1 GCA_028824965.1 Alphaproteobacteria bacterium
ACCGGTCTCCAAAACCGGGGGTTGTGGGTTCGAGTCCCTCCACTCCTGCCAGCGACGTAGAGTTATAGTATCGAAGTTGGCAATAGACGTAGTAATTGGCCGAATTATTTAGGCGGAAGAAATAATGGCAAAGGCAAATCCAGCGGAATTTGTCAGACAGGTACGCCAGGAGACCACAAAGGTCACCTGGCCGTCACGCAAAGAAACAGGGCTGACCACAGCCATGGTCTTTGTCATGGCTGCTATGGCGGCGATATTCTTTCTCCTCGCCGATAAACTGATAACCTTTGGCGTGGAATTGCTCCTCGGCCTGGGAGGCTGATTAAATGGCGGCGCGTTGGTACATTGTTCATGTCTATTCCGGCTTTGAGTCGAAGGTCGCGGCCTCTGTTCGCGAACAAGCCGAACAGCAAGGTCTGGACGAGGATATTTTAGAGATTATGGTGCCGACTGAGGAAGTGGTGCAAATGCGCCGCGGCCAGAAAGTTAGTGCCGAGCGGAAGTTCTTTCCCGGCTATGTGCTGGTTCATATGGAGCTGTCCGATGACGCCTATCACCTGATCAAGGATACGCCGAAAGTAACCGGCTTTCTTGGAACGGGTGGCAAGCCTTCACCGATCCGGGACTCGGAGGCGCAACGTGTTATGCGTCAGGTACAAGAAGGCATTGAACGGCCGAAACCATCCATTACGTTTGAGGTGGGCGAGCAAGTGCGGGTTTCCGACGGCCCGTTCGCATCCTTCAACGGCTTGGTGGAAGAAATTGATGAAGAGCGGGCGCGTTTGAAAGTATCGGTTTCGATCTTTGGCCGCGCGACGCCTGTTGAATTAGAATACGGTCAGGTCGAAAAGACCTAAGCGACAAGAATTTACCCCGTGTGGGAGGCCCGCCATGGCCGTACCACGCACCCTTCGATGGTAGCCCGGCTTTTTCGACGGCGGGCGCCATCATTAACAATAGAAGGACAGATCAATGGCAAAGAAGATCGGCGGTTACATCCGTCTGCAAATTCCGGCTGGACAAGCCAACCCTTCACCACCCGTGGGGCCCGCATTGGGCCAGCAGGGCGTGAACATCATGGAATTCTGCAAAGCGTTCAACGCAGATACCCAAAGCCTCGAGGGCGGCATGCCGATCCCCGTTGTGATCACCGTCTATGCTGATAAAACCTTCAGCTTCATCACCAAGACACCGCCTGCCAGTTTCTTTATCAAAAAAGCTGCCAACTTGCCTAAGGGCTCGAGCGCACCGGGACGCGACGTCGCCGGTTCGATCACCATGGCCCAAGTGCGCGAAATCGCAGAGCAGAAAATGGTTGATTTGAATGCCAACGATCTGGATCAGGCCAGCAAGATGATTGCTGGTTCGGCCCGGTCTATGGGTATTGAGGTGAAGGGATAATCTGATGGCAAAAGATACAAAACGTACCAAAAGTGCTCGCGACGCCATTGACCGGGATGCTGAATACGAACTGACCGCAGCTGTAAAGATGGTCAAGGACGCAGCCACGGCCAAGTTCGATGAAACCATCGAAATTGCCATGAGCCTGAACGTTGATCCCCGTCATGCGGACCAAATGGTGCGCGGTGTTGTGCAATTGCCCAGCGGTACGGGCAAAAACGTTCGTGTTGCGGTTTTTGCCAAGGATGCCAAGGCTGACGAGGCCCGGGCTGCTGGTGCGGATCTGGTAGGTGCCGAAGATCTGGCCGAAAAGATCCAGGCCGGTGAGATGGATTTCGATCGTTGCATCGCGACACCTGATATGATGGCGGTTGTCGGCCGTTTGGGTAAAGTGCTGGGGCCCCGCGGTCTGATGCCGAACCCGAAATTGGGCACGGTAACGGTTGATGTTGCAGGCGCCATTGCCGCACAAAAGGGCGGTCAGGTGGAATTCCGGGTGGAAAAAGCCGGCGTGATCCACGCTGGTGTAGGCAAGGCAAGCTTTGCCGAGGACGCGTTGGAGGCCAATGTGGCGGCTTTCATCAACGCCGTTCTGCGGGCCAAGCCATCAGGCGCCAAAGGCACTTATGTGAAAAAGGTCGCCGTCAGCTCAACCATGGGCCCAGGCGTCAAAATCGATATTGGTACGGTTTCTTCGTAAGCCGTCCACGTCGATTGCAGGCATTCGGAGCAATTTTCAAATAATTGCTTCAATTGCCCTATTCTTAAGAAATTGAGTATTTCCTTGTCGGAAATGCTCACGGAGGTTGGCCACCGGGCATTTATTTTGGTGGCCCAACGCCGGAAAGCGGAGGAATATTTCAATTCCAATGCTTTCCACCTGTCCGAGACTGCAGGCGCTGCTCATGCGCGGATTTTGATCCAGGCATGGTCGGTCTAAGGGGCCAGATATTTGGGCCACCTGTATAGACGGGGGTAGAGGCGGATTTTTGCAGGCCATTTTGGTGGCCTTGTAGAGCC
>JAPKBD010000449.1 GCA_028824965.1 Alphaproteobacteria bacterium
TTGAAAAGTTTATCGCCCTGATAGACGGCTTCAACAGCAGGGCGGAGGCCCCGACGCATTGGCAGCTTGAATGCCATATCGGTGCAGACGCCTTGACCACGATGATGGCGGAACGTCGCGGCGAAATTGTGATCCTGGCGGGCCGTAACGGGCCTCGTTTGGCGCTGATGCATCGCCTCCATGACGCCGGCTTTCAGGTGCTGGCGGATAAGCCGTGGCTGACCAACGGCAACGCCCTGCCCCATTTGAATGCGATCACGGACGGTGCGCCCCTGGCCGTCGACATCATGACCGGGCGGTTCGACACTTTCGCTGCCCTGCGCAACACGATCATCGCGACACCATCTGTCTTTGGCGAACTGGGCGCGGATAGCCGTCAGCCGGCGATTGAATTCACCTCCCGCCATCACTTTCTGAAACTGGTCAATGGCCAGCCTCTGCAGCGTCCGCTGTGGTTTTTCGATTCAACCATACAAGGCGACGGCATAGTGGACATCCAATCCCATTATGTGGATCAGGCACAGTGGATTCTTGAGGGGGGAATTCTTGCGGAGGGGATACTTTCCCCACCGGTCGATACTCCGGTGGAGATATTGTCGGCTGAACGCTGGCGCACCGAAGTTCCCCTGGATTTGTTTTGCGAGAGCACGGGCGAGGCCGCTTTTCCCGACGACCTTTCACGTAACATCAGAGACGACGTCCTGCACCTTGCCTGTAATGGCCGGATTGACTACCGCATGTCCGGTGTTTGGGTCCGCCAGATCGCAGAATGGGGCTTACGCGAAGCGCCTGGCGGCGGTGATCTACACGGCTTTACCGC
Organism: Alphaproteobacteria bacterium; assembly: GCA_028824965.1. Classification (GTDB taxonomy): domain Bacteria; phylum Pseudomonadota; class Alphaproteobacteria. The sequence goes on from JAPKBD010000449.1 coordinate 821, forward strand.
GCACGGCAGCAACGGAGTGCTGATAGTCGACCGGAACCCGGAGACAGGATTCCAGCGGCAAATGCGCCTACACCTCAATGACAGCAGCGGTCTGGAAACAGCCTTGGAGCAATGGCGTAAAGATTTCCCCGGTCTTGAAGCGCAGCCATCGACGGACGGCTACCTGATGCATCTGCCGCCACGATCCGACATCCAACACGAGTTGCAATTCCCAATGATGTTGTCGCAATTCCTGGACCTTGTCGACGGCGACATATGGCCCGCCGATCTGGCAGCCCGCATACGAACCCGCTATACCTTAATAACGCGGGCCTGGGAGCAGGCGACCGAAATTATCTAGAGCAATTTTCAATTGCTCTTTAATCTTGAGAAGACGAGCATGTTTGAAGAAGACATGCTCTGGAGGAGACGACGACATGACAGCAAAGAACATTCGTTTTGGCACCGCCCTGCGGTCACCTTATAACGTCGCGGAATTGTCCCAGCAGATCGAAAATCTGGGCTACGACGTTCTGGGTTGCGGCGAACATGTCAGTTTTTACGGCGACACCGCGAACGGCTTCATCTCCCTGTCCGTCGCCGCCGGTGCGACCAAACATATTGAGTTGATGAGCACGATTACACTGGTGCCTCTTTATCCTGCGGCCCTGTTAGCGAAAATGGGTGCCGCACTAGATGTGGCATCGGGCGGGCGCTATTCCATGGGCGTCGGTGTGGGCGGTGAATTCGCCAACGAGTTTGCCGCCTGTGGTGTGCCGATCAAGGAACGCGGCGCGCGCACCGATGACGCATTGGAAGTTATCACCCGAACCTGGACGGGTACGGATGTCACCTACGATGGCCGCTTTACCAAGCTGGAAAATTTCAGCCTGAAACCCCTACCGATCCAAAAACCGCGCCCACCGATCTGGGTTTCGGGCCGGTCGGAAGCGGCCATGCGCCGGGCGGCGAAATACGCCGACGGCTGGCTGCCCTATATGTACACGCCGGAACAATTGGCAGATAGCATCACCAAGATTCGCGCCTATGGCGAAGAATACGGCAGGGATATGTCCGATTTCACATTCGGGATGTATATCTTCACAGCCATCAACGAAGACAATGACCTAGGGGTAAAGTACGCCGCAGATCGTTTGAGCGTGCAATATTCCCAGGACTTCAGCCAGCTGGTGCACAAATTCTCGCTGGCGGGCGACCCGGATCATTGCCGATCCCGATTGCAGGAATATGTCGATGCCGGCGCCAGCCTGGTTTTCGTCTCCGCCGCCTGCCCCGATGATTATATTGACCGGAATTTGGTGATGATCGCGTCTGATCTAATCCCGAATTTTAGATCTTAAGTCTCATCCGGGACGCCGCAACCGATATCAATATACTCCATATTTTTTGCAGTCGGCGTAGCGACAACGTTGGAGGGTTCGTGCCATTCCCGATTATCTGTAATTTCCTCAGCAACATAAAAGAATTTCGGGTCGCCCCTAAAGCTTTAGCTACCGGTAATATTAGTAAAATCACGTCAAGCAGGCTGTTATCCGCCAGACGGACTGGTTGAATACCCAGCATGCCACAAGGCGTTGTTGCCAGATTTTGA
>JAPKBD010000450.1 GCA_028824965.1 Alphaproteobacteria bacterium
GATTCCATCGTATGTTGCAGCGACCCATTGAATCCACCCTGGCTATCAATGCCCGCGATGCCATGCCTGATGGTGGCCGATTATCGATCAATGTCAGCAACACAACCCTTGTCACTGACAGCGACGATGCGGTGACCGGCGAATATGTGACCCTGAAAATTACAGACAACGGCACGGGGATGTCACAGGATGTACTTTCCCACGCATACGATCCATTTTTTACCACCAAACAACAGGGCAAAGGCACCGGCCTTGGCCTTGGCCTTTCTATGGTTTATGGCTTCGTCAAACAATCTGATGGATATATCAATATCGAAAGCCATGTCGGCGAGGGCACCATAGTCCAAATTCATTTGCCCCGGCATCAAGGTTTATTAGATCCCATAGATTTGGATACAGAAATTGACCAGGATAAAAATACCGGCGAAAGTATTCTGTTGGTGGAAGATGACCACGATCTACTGGAAATGGCGTCCCAACTTCTAACGAATTTGGGTTATCGCGTTCATGAGGCGGGCGACGGGATTGCAGCGCTGGAAATACTGGCCGGAGATGGAGCCGTCGATTTGATACTCACGGATGTTGTTTTGCCAAAGGGCATGAGCGGCCCGGATTTGGCGACCCGCGCACAAGCGATATTTCCTGACATCAAAATTCTATACATGTCCGGCTATAACGAGCATCCCGCCATCGTCCGGCACGAAGGGAAAAATCCCCCGCCGCTAATATCAAAACCCTTTCGCAAGGCAGAATTAGCAGACGGCATTCGCGCCGTGCTGGATCGGCCGCATTAGGCGTCTATTGGAAACCTGCAATTAAAGTGAGCCTTGATCCTTCAGGGCTGCGATTTTGTCAGCACTGAAACCAAGCAAATCCGCCAGTACATCTTCGGTATGCTCACCCAACTGTGGCGGCGGTGTGGGTTGGGCGAATGGCGTGCCCGTCATCACAATAGGATTGCCGATGCTGCGCACTTCGCCGGCTGTCGGATGGTTTGTCTTCCAGATCATGCCGCGTTCTTTCAGGGTTTCGCTCTCGCATGCCTCACCGGTGGTATAGATCGCACCACAGGGGATGCCGGCACCGCCCAAAATTTCGATCCATTCATCCCGGGTTTTCGCCTGCAATATCTCCGTCACGATGGGCAGCAATTGGTCACGATTGCCGACCCGGTCCGGGGATTTCGCGTAACGTTCGTCATCGCGTAAATCCAAACGGTCCACCGCCTGACAGAACGTATTCCATTGGGCATCGTTTCCGACCGCGATATTCAGCCAGCCATCAGAGGCCTGAAAGGTCTCGTAAGGCACGATAGAGGGATGCGCATTGCCTCGACGCTCCGACGAAATGCCCGTCGCGAAGTAGTTGCCCGCGTGATAGGTCAACAGGGCGGTCAGCGCCTCCAACATAGAGACCTTGACGTGCTGGCCCTTACCGCTGTCACGACGGGCATAAAGTGCAACCAGGATACCTTGCACAAGGGTCATGCCGGATACCAGATCTGCGATAGAAGTTCCCATCTTGAAGGGCGGCGTGTCCGGTGCGCCGGTGATGTTCATCATGGAACTTTCACCCTGCACGATCAGGTCATAGCCGGGACGAGTGGCATCAGGCCCCGTGTCACCAAAGCCGGAGATGGAGGCGTAAATCATGCTGGGGCGACGGGCGGCAACATCTTCATAGCCAAAACCCAGGCGTTTGGCGGCACCGGGCCGAAAATTCTCTACAATAATGTCCGCTGTATCGATCAGCTGCCACAGCACTTCCTTGGCCGCGTCGTCTTTGAGGTTCAGGGTGACGCTTTTCTTATTTCGGTTCACGGACAGGAAATAGGCCGACTGATCACCTTGATAAGGTGGTGCAAAGGCCCGGGTATCGTCGCCACCTTCGGGATGTTCCACCTTGATCACTTCCGCGCCCATGTCACCCAAAGTCTGCGTGCAGAATGGGCCCGAGAGGACACGGGTTAGATCGATCACACGTAGTCCATCGAGGGGGCCTTTGAGAGGACCTTCGGTGGTGGTTTCAGCAGAGGAGGTTTCAGCAGAGGACATCGGCAAGTTCCTTGAAATCTTTAACAATTATGTCTGGTTGGTGCGGCGTATGGCCAAAGGGCCGTTTGCGCCTGTCTATGAAGGCCGTAGGTATGCCACAGGACTTTGCCCCAACGCAATCAAAGGCGTGATTGGCGACGAACAACAACTCGCCTGGGTCTAGGCCGAGAATTTCCGCAGCTTTCAAATAGGTCGATTTATGGGGCTTGAAATGGCCTGCTGCCTGGACCGATATGACATGATCAAACGGAAACCCGATATGTTCCTTTGCCGCTTCCAACATATCTACATCGCCGTTGGATAGAATGGCCAATGTGTAGCCGGCAGCCGCCAACTGATGTAGGGCTTTAATCA